>JAKADD010000203.1:0-4973 GCA_021820825.1 Bacillota bacterium | reverse complement strand
ACAATCATCGGACAGACGAGCAACATACCCGCCACATGTTCGATTCTCTCGTGAATGACGCCACGCGCAAGGTATCCTCCATAGGACTCGCCGCACACCACGAACTCCTCGGCGGGAATGGCGGCGTCAATGAAGCGAAGGACGGATGCCAGGATATCATCAGTGCTTTGAATGGCGTCGCTCGCTGGGGATCTGCCCATGCCGGGCAGATCCACGTAGATTCGCTTCCACCCGGATCGGTGCGTGAACGTGGGTTCCAGGCACTCTTTCATCACTCGGTGATCGAGCGACCATCCATGAAGCGCCACAATTGGTTTTCCTTCACCTACTATTTCGCAGTACATGCCTTCGATGTACTTCGCATGATTGTCCATCTGACGCCCTCCCGCCAGAAACATCGCTTCGGTTTTCTGCAGGCCATATTATACTACACTACGATCATTCATTCGCTGGTTGGTCATGGCGCGTCGCAGAATGGAAGTCTGTGACCCGGAAGTGAAGGGGTAGATCAGATGCGATCGCTGCGCTGGTCCAGCACGCGTTGCACAAGTCGTGTCCACAGGTGAATGGAAAATCCACCCCAGGCGGTGGCAACCAGTGTGAGCACGCCCGACATTTTACCAAACGCCAGATACATTGCCGCCACGGAGACGATGTTGAAGGCCGTTATGGTCGCCCACAAAGGGATACGCCTGCGTTCCAGAAACGCTTGGGCGATCGCGCTGAATCCGCCAGTGGAATAGCCTTTGGACAGGAGCAGTCCAATCGGACAATAGGAAACGGTCACGATCAATAAAAACGCCAGCCAGGTTGGCCAGACAAAAGGCAACGGCAGCGCCTCAAACAGAATCATGAAGAGGGTGGAGATTGTGGCCGAAACCACTGTCCAGAGTGCTGTGCGCCGCCCTGCCAGCAGTCCGATTGCGGCGAATAAAACAAATTTGATGCTCACATTTGTGAGCCAGACGCCGATGTGCAAAAAATGCGCCGCGCTGATGCTGAGTCCGCTGACTCCGCCGCTGGAGATGTGCGCCGCCTTTTCCAGGTACACAACCATCGCCGCATACAGTACGCTGCCGATGAAAAACCGTTTGGGAGGGAGTGGTTTCCAGGCTGTCAATATGCGAGTCCTCACTTACTGACAGGGAGCACGATCACGCACGCCGGTTTTGGAACCTCAACCTGGAGAGAAGCCGATGCGAGTTCGCCCGTCAGGGGGTCAATCCGAAACGTCGCGATATTGTCCGAGTCCTGATTGGCGACGAGTAGACTGCGACCATCTGGAGTTATCGTAAAATGCCTTGGGGTACTGCCCATTGTCGCAACGCGCCTGCTATACCGCAGGTGTCCTGTATGGCGATCGACGGCAAACACAGCGATGCTGTCCTCGCCGCGGTTTGACGCATAGAGGAAGTCGCCGCGGGCGCTGATCGTGATGCCTGCCGGGTAGTTGTCTGCGCGCATGGCGCCGTGCACAGTCGGCAGAGTCTGCGTGGGGTTTATGACGCCGAGGCGAGAATCATACTCGCAGGCGGTGATGGTCGAGTTCAACTCGTTGATTATGTAAATATGTGTGCCATCGGGGGCAAAGGCGATGTGCCGCGGCCCGGCGCTGTCCGGCAGTTTCAGTTCGTGACGGGGCGTGAGTTTCGCCTGATCGCCGCTGAGTTCATAGACGACCACGCGGTCTGTGCCCAAATCAGGTACGAGTATGAAGCGATCAGCGGGGTCGAAGACAGCCGCATGGGGGTGCGGCGCCGTTTGTCGGAGTGGGTGTGCGCCCGTTCCCTGATGGGCAATACACTGGGTCTCTGGTCCGACGCGTCCGTCTGCCAGCACAGGAAAGAGACTGACACTGCCGCCCGCATAATTGGCTGTGATCAAATGCGTTCCCGCTCTGTCAAGGCTCAGATGGCATGGCCCAGAGCCCGTGCACGCCTGGCGATTCAGGATCTGCATGTAGCTGGACGGGCGCAGGTCGATGGCCACGACTTCTGCGCCTGTTTCCCGTTCGCTCACTGCGTATAACGCATTTCCATGAGGATGCGCGGCGAGAAAGGAAGGATTTTCGATGCCCGACAGAGAACAAATCGGTTGCAGCGCTCCTGAGCCGACATCCAGATGAAACGCATATAATCCCGGCGCGGCGAACTCTGCATAGGTTCCGACATAGACGATAGACGAAGCGTTGCTGTGGCGCATATTCATTTTCACCTTTCTCGTGCTGGGCTGATTTGAGTGTATTCATCTTCGCTGTGGAAAGCAATGTACACAATGCGAACGTGGCGTACATTATGAAAATGATTCTGCTGGACTGACCCACCGAACGCGAAATACCCGCTATACTATTCCATATCCAGAGAGGAATGTTGCGCATGTCAGGACTCAACTCACTGCCTCGCAGTCTGCCTGAGGAACTGTCTATCCCGTCTCGCGCCATCGCAGACTTTGTCAAGGCTGTCGAAGCCAGAGAACTGGAACTTCACAGTTTCATGCTGCTGCGCCACGGCCGCGTTGCGGCGCAAGGATGGTGGCGCCCTTACAGAGCGAATTTGCCTCATATGCTCTACTCCCTGAGCAAGAGTTTCACATCGACGGCCATCGGCATGGCCGTCAGCGAAGGGCTTCTGTCCGTTGACGATCGGGTTGTCTCTTTTTTCCCGAATGACTTGCCGAGTGAACCCGATGCGCACATGGCGCTGATGCGCGTTCGCCATCTGCTCACCATGACAACCGGCCACGGCAACGATGCCATGAGCGGCATGAGCGCCACGCATCCGCAACATTTGGTGAGGGGGTTTCTACACAGCGCCGTGGAGTTCGAACCGGGCGCCCATTTCTCCTATAACAATGGCGCGACGTATATGCTGTCTGCGATTGTGCAGCAGGTATCGGGGCAGACGCTGTTCGACTATCTGCAGCCGCGCCTGTTCCAGCCGCTTGGCATTGTCGGCGCCGCCTGGACCAAGTGTTCGCGCGGCGTCAATATGGGCGCATTCGGACTCAGCCTGAAAACCGAAGACATCGCCAAATTTGGACAGTTGTATTTGCAGAATGGGGTGTGGGGTGGGAAACGCATTCTTTCGGAATCGTGGATCGCGGAGGCCGTCTCGCCGTTTCTGCCCGTGAAGAGTGGAAGCGACAGCGACTGGGAGCAGGGATACGGTTATCAATTCTGGCGCTGTCGCCATCGCGCCTATCGTGGGGACGGCGCGTTCGGCCAGTATTGCGTGGTCATGCCAGAACAGGACGCGGTTCTTGCCATTACTGCGGGTGTCGGCAATATGCAGGCGGTTCTGGACTGCGTTTGGGAGTTTCTGTTGCCCGCGATTGGAGTTGCGAAGACCGGCTTATTTTCATCTGATGAGGAAGCAACACAGGCAGCGCTGCGACAACGACTGGAAGCTCTGGTTCTGCTGCCGCCGGGAACGCAGGCGGATTCTGCGCGCGCCGACCAGATTCAGGCGCAATATCCTTCCGGTGCGCGGTATGAGATGGAGGAGAACGCAGACAGGGTGCACGCCATCCAGTTCGAATTTCAGGCGGATGGCCGGTGTCTCTTTACACAGTGGGATGGACAGGGCGAACACCGCGTGTCGGTCGGACATGAAGAGTGGGTGGAAAACGAATCCGGAACGCAGATCGAACCGTACGCTTCCCGCATCGTCGCAAGCGGAACATGGCAGGACGCGGGTACTTTCATTATGACATGGCGCTTTGTTGAGACCCCCTATGTCAAGACGATGCACTGTTTCTTTGTGGAAGACGCAATTCTGATCAAGTCTTCCCTGAATGTATCGTTTGGGCCAACCGAGCTCCCCGTCATGAAGGGCAAGATGAAGAGCAGTGTCTGACGGTCTGGGCGCTGGGATTGGGGTATTGATCAATGGTTAGAAGTTGCATGAAACGGAAGCACACTTTACCTGAAAGCGCCGTAAAGCCCCTGGATTCATCCATGGGAGTATAAGGCGTGCCTTTGATCCCTGTTCTTTTTTTCCTCCACACAGTATGCAGTAGACGTGTGATATACTGGTTCCATGAACTGCAAATCGAATCGAAACTTCGTCTGCTCGTGTAAATATCACGTCGTCTGGCGCCCGAAATATCGGCGCAATGTCCTGAACAATGGCGCCGACGTTCGACTCAAAGAATTGATCCGCGAAGTGACGGCGGAGCATCGGGCGGACATCCTTGAACTCGAAGTCATGCCGAATCACGTGTACCTCTTGGTTGAAGTCGATCCGCAGTTTGGCATTCACCATTTGGTTAAGCTCCTCAAAGGGCGTTCTTCACGGATTCTGCGCCAGGAGTTCCCGTTTCTTCGCAGCCGTTTGCCCACGCTCTGTACGAATTCCTACTTTGTCTCCACAGTGGGAGGTGCACCTCTTGCGGTTATCAAGCAGTACATCGAAAATCAAAAAATGTCTAGCCGCCGCGTGAAGACGCCTTCGTTCACGTGCGAGATTCCGCTTCGGGTGACGAGGCGGCAAGAGAAGAAGTTGGACGCTCGTTTTGAAGCGGGGAGGCAACTGTACAACGCGCTGCTGGGCGAAGCCAAACGGCGTCTGGCCCTGTTCCGGCAATCGATCTGGTACAAGAAGGCCAAGCAGACGAAGGACGAGGAGGAGCGCCGCGCTCATTTTGCCGCCGCAAGAACCGCTCACGGGTTCTCCGCAGGCGCGCTGGAGGCCACAGCCGACGGGATGCGGCGCGACACCTGGCTGGGCGATCATATCGATTCGCATGTGGAACAAAAGCTGGCCGCCCGCGCTTTTGACGCCGTCCAGAAGGTGGCATTGGGCAAGGCAAGAAACGTACGCTTCAAGGGCCGACGCGGGCTGCACAGCCTGGAGGGGAAAAATAACAGAGCCTGCATCCGCTGGCGAGACGACCGGGTGCTGTGGAACGGACTCGAACTGCCCATGGTCAAGGCGGCGCGCAAAGACCCGGTGATCCAGCATGGTCTCTCCTCG
>JAKADD010000202.1 GCA_021820825.1 Bacillota bacterium | reverse complement strand
AAAAGCGGAGTCGGTGGAACTGGCGAAACTGCGTCACCGCTTTGTCAGGCAGGTGACGGAACGGCTTGAGAGTTTTCGCTTCAACACGGTGGTCAGCGCCTTCATGGAATATGTGAGCGCGTTGCAGGGTGCGCCGGAGCAGCCTGATCGTGCGACGCTCGAAACGCTGGCGGTGTGCATCGCGCCGCTGGCGCCGCATTTGGCGGAGGAATGCTGGCAGGCCCTGGGGCATCGCGAATCGGTCTTTGATTCTTCATGGCCCACTGTCGATGAACGCTTTCTGGTTGACGACACGGTGGTGATCGTCCTGCAGATCAACGGTAAGGTGAAGGAGCGCGTGACGATTCCGCAGGGAGCGGACGAAGTCCATGTCACGCGCGTCGCGAGTGAACATGTGGGGTTTCAGAACGCGCTCGCCGGTCGCAACATCGTGAAACAGATCTATGTACCTGGTAAACTGTTCAATGTGGTCGTACGCTAGGCGATAGTGAGGGCGGGAGGGGAACGGTTTGAAATTCGCAAAAATGCATGGCCTGGGGAACAATTATATCTATATCAATCTGTGGGAAGAAATGCTTGCGGAAGAGGAGTTGTCGCCGCTTGCCAGCGCGGTTTCCAATGTCAATACGGGAATCGGATCCGATGGACTGATCACGATGGGACCGTCCGTAGTTGCCGACGCCAGAATGCGCATCTTCAATGAAGACGGCTCCGAGGGGGAGAATTGCGGCAACGGTCTGCGCTGCGTAGGGAAGTATCTCTACGAAAAGGGCATCGTCGCGGGAGAGCGTCTGACGATTGAAACCAAAGCCGGGTTGATGCGTCTTGACCTGCACGTGAACCCGGACAAACTGATTGTCGAAGAGGTCACGGTCGACATGGGCGAACCGGGATTGAAGCGCCGTCAACTGCCCATGCTGGGGGGTAACCCGGAGGAAACGGCAATCGAAGCTGTGATCGACGTCGCAGACCAGCAGATTGTATTAACCGGAGTGTCTATGGGAAATCCGCATGCGGTGCTGTTTGTCGATGACGCGACGCAAGCCGATGTGTTGGGCATTGGGCCTGCGATCGAGCGACATGCGCTGTTTCCGGAACGGGTCAATGTCGAATTTGTCAGTATCAATCACAGCCGTGACATGGACTTTCGCGTCTGGGAACGGGGATCGGGCGTGACGATGGCGTGCGGAACGGGCGCCTGCGCCGCTGTTGTCGCAGGGGTTCTGACCGGCCGTCTGGAACGCGGCGAGACCGTGGCGGTCCATCTGCAGGGCGGCGACCTGCAGATCGCCTGGAATCATGATGGACACGTCTATATGACAGGCCCTGCCGCGTGGATCTGTGAAGGTGAGTGGCTGGCAGAACAAACGCAGGCGGGCGAGTGAAGCGACTGGCGCCATATATCGTGTTGCTGCTTGTCAGCGCCATCTGGGGCGCCCATGCGGTTGTGGGCGCTTCTGTGATTGCCGCGCTCAGCCCACTCGCGCTCGCGACCTGGCGCTTTACGCTGACAACCGTGCTCTACACGCCTGTGCTCGCATCGGCGCTGCGGCGCGTGAGAACGCTGTCCGGAGGGGACTGGGGGCTGCTGCTGGCGGCAAGTCTTTGCTCTTCTGTGCTGTATCCGCTCTTTTATTATCAGTCTCTGACGACGCTTCCCCCAGTCGAATCGCTGTTGATTGTCAATGCGGCGCCTGTTCTCGCCGCGCTGTTCGGGTTTCTCCTCTATCGCGAAACGCTCTCGAGAGGTCAGGTCCTGGGACTTGTGGTTGCGCTCGCGGGCGTCGTCATCATCGCTTCACAGGCGGCTGGGCGCGGTGCACAGAGTATGGCGGCGATCAGCGACGCGGCGATCGGCACCGCCGCCTTTGCGTTGTACACAGTGCTGTCGCGCCGTCTGTTCAGACGGTTGCCGCTCTTTGATGTGCTCGCTCTGACAGCGCTCCTGGGGGCGCTCATGCTGTGGATTGTGCTGGTCGCCACACAGACGTTTTCCGCTGCGACGGCGCTCACCGCTTTGAATGCGCACGAATGGTTCGCCCTGCTCTTTATCGTGATCTTTGTCAGCACCATCGCGTACATATTGTACGGCTACGGACTGGCGCGCCTGCCCGCGGGCGTCTCGGCGGCTCTGACCTTCTATCCGCAGGCTGTATTTGCCGCGCTGCTGCAGTGGATCTGGCTCGGTCGCGCGATTACGCTGCTCACCGTGGCAGGCGGCGCGGTGATTCTCGCCGGCAGCGTTCTCATGCAGCGATTTGCGCGTTAGGGCGGTATAGGCATTCACCCATCTCAAAGCGCGCGCGTATACTGGGTCATTCCCACGTAAGCGGGTGACCTTCTGTGCAGAAAACGGAACCGATCATCGATCAACTGGCGCGCGGACATCTCAGTGTTCAGTCGTCGCTGGAGCAGTTGCGCCAGGTCTACAGACAGGACGCGCCGCGCGGGCGAACAGGTTTGTTGCGCTTTGGCGCGCCAGAGCAGATTGAAAATATTTTGGCTGCAAGTCCGCAGAGTGGCGACTTCGATCCCGTCGCTGCAAAAGAGACGCTGTTGCGGCCGCTGCGCGATCTGATTGGCCTTCACGAAGTCAAGAAGATTATCGATGAATTGTACGCGTATCTAGCCGTTCAGACACTGCGCCGACGCATGGGGCTCAGGGCGGACGGCACCGTATTGCACATGATCTTTGCAGGGCGTCCGGGCACAGGCAAGACAACGGTCGCCCGTATTTTGGGCCCCGTCTTTGCGACGCTCGGCGTGCTTGCACAGGGCCACGTGGTTGAGGTGGAACGCGCTGATCTTGTCGGGGAATACGTCGGTCACACAGCGCAAAAGACGCGTTCTCTACTGGACCGTGCCATGGGCGGCGTGCTGTTTGTCGACGAGGCGTATGCGCTCGCGCGCGGGGGAGACAAAGACTTCGGGCGCGAGGCGATCGACACACTGGTCAAAGGCATGGAAGATCGCAGCGGCAATCTGATCGTCATTCTCGCTGGCTACGAGAATGAAATGAGCTATTTTTTATCTCTTAATCCAGGACTTTCATCTCGTTTTCCCGTTCAGATCTCCTTTCCCGATTTCTCGGAAGGAGAACTGCTTCAGATTGCCTCGCGTCTTCTGGACGAGCGACAATACAGACTGTCTTCGGATGCGCTCTCCACCTTGCGGCAGATCTTGCGTCACGAACGGTGGGGAACTGATTTTGGGAACGGGCGGACAGTTCGCAATGTGATCGAGCGCGCCATGCGCAGGCAGGCGCTGCGGGTGATCGGGTGTACACAGCCGACGCGGCAGGATGTCATGACGCTTTTTGCCGCTGACTTTCGGGAGGAGGCAGAGCATGCGCCAATGTCTGGTGATCGGCCGCCCCAACGTTGGTAAGACGCTCCTGTGCCTGCGTCTGGCGCAGGCGTGCGGGCTCAAATGGGCGTTCATCATGCACGAGTTGCCGGATGGAGCCGTACGGGAACGGGTGCTTACGATTCGTGAAGCGATGGCCATACTGGTTAGCGCGACGCGGTACACGACAGTGGGGATTCAGACAGTGGGCGTTGGAATGAGCGCGTCCATTGGACAGCGTATGGTACTGCATGACAGTACGGGGCTTTGTGAGGATTCTCACGACGATGAACTGATTCGCAAAGGCATGGCGCGTACACTCACGCTGATGGTGCAAAGCGAGCAGATCATCCACGTCGTTGACGCGACGGCACTGGACAAAGGGGTGTTGTCGGCGATTGACAACCTGATTCTGGATGTCTCCAGGGCGCGCAATGTTCCTTATACGCTCGTCTTCAACAAGATCGACGCGCCTGGCGCAATCCGGCAGACTGAACTGTACAGAAAGAACGACCGGCGGGCGCGGCCAGTAACTGTATCGGCGCTGCACGGTCAAGGAATCGATGATATGCAACGGGTATTGAGCAGGACAAATGTGGTAAACTGAATGCAGGATGAATTGACGAGCCAGACGATCCTCGTCAGGTGGTCAGGAGGTAGCGAATCTGTCAGTCTATGATGTCAAAGGGCGCACAGAACCGGAACGCGCGTTCCTGATGCATGTGTTTGACGCACAACAGACCATGGCAGAACGGGAACGCCTGCGCATGGAACTCGCCAGTCTTGTCCAGGCGGCTGGCGCGGTTGTTGTGGGGTCTTTGAGCCAGGTGGTGGAAGAACGCCACTCTGGCACGCTCATCGGGAAAGGCAAACTGGAAGAACTGGCGCAGGCGGCGCAGGCCGAGGCGACCGACATTGTCGTGTTTAGCGTGGAACTGTCCGGCAGTCAATTGCGCAATGTCGAAGCCGCTTGCGCTGTGCGCGTGGTTGACCGCACACAACTGATTCTCGATATATTTGCGACCAGAGCGCGTAGTTTTGAAGGCAAGGCACAGGTGCGACTCGCACAACTCTCCTATATGCTGCCGCGACTGATCGGCCAGGGAACGGCGATGTCCCGGCTTGGCGGAGGCATCGGCACGCGCGGACCCGGCGAGACAAAGCTGGAAATCGACCGGAGAACCATTCGCAAAGAGATCGCCGATTTGCGCAGACTGGTGAACGCAGAAGGACAGCGGAGACTGGAACTGCGTCGCCGCAGGGAACGTCAGGGTGTGTACTCCATTGGCATTGTTGGGTATACCAACGCGGGAAAAACAACACTGCTCTCCCAACTGGCAAAGCGGTTCGGCGTGAAGAGTCTGGAACAGGGGCGGGACCGACTGTTCGATACGCTCGATCTCGCCGTGCGGCGCGCGACGTTTGCCGGCCGGACATTCGTGTTCACCGACACGGTGGGCTTCATTCGCGAGCTGCCTCATCATCTGATCGACTCATTCCATGCGACGCTGCAGGAGGTCGTTGACGCCGATGTGCTGGTGCACGTTGTCGATTCGTCGTCTCCCTTTATCGGAGAGGAAATGGCGGCCGTCTACACAGTCCTGCTCGGCGCCCTCGATGCGCATGCGCCGATTGTGACATTCTTCAATAAAATGGATCAGGTTGCGAACGCCTCGCTGCTGGTGGACCAGAGGGCTGCGGCGACGGTGATCGGCTCTGCGCTGACTGAACAAAGCGTTTTGGAATTGCTTGAAAAAATCGATCTGCTTCTCGGGCGGCGGGTGGCTTTGCATCTTCTGATTCCGCATGAACGATCGGACGTACTGGCGCAGGCTTATCGCATTGGCCGAGTGGACAGCGTGCGCGAGTCGGACGCCTATATGCTGATGGACGTCGAGGTCGATGAACGGGAAGCGTGGCAGTTTGCGCACTTCTCCACATTGTCCGGAGGCCCGCTACAGGAGCAGTCACAGTATGATCAGTGAGCCCGATTTTTCCTGGATGGAAGAAGTGGAACGGTCGATCCGCCCGGCCTTGGAGGAAATCGACCGACTGATCGACCGCAACCAACTGAAGGTGCTCTCCGCGTTTGCAGAC
>JAKADD010000201.1 GCA_021820825.1 Bacillota bacterium | reverse complement strand
AAACGGTGCAAGAGACGACCCGGCGTGAAGTATGGGAAGAAACGGGGCTGCACCTCGGACAGATGACGTTGTTTGCCGTGTATTCTGGGGCAGAGTACGAAGGAACATTGCCGGACAATCTTTTTCCGGGTCAGAGCCATGTGTTTCGAGACCTGCGATCCGGTAAGCAGGCGCCAATCATCTCGTGAAATCCAGGCGAGTATTTACGCAGCCATAACGAAACCGACAGACCCACCCCAAAGCAATGGACCTTCCCGCTAATACACATCACCGCGATTATCGATCGCAAAAATGTATACCATTTGTTCTTCGCGGTTAACTTCAAAAATCACACGGTATGGGCCCACTCGCAAGCGCTTGAGTTTCCCTTTTCCCCCCAGGAGATAAAGCCAGAATTGCTATTCAGTTGTCGTTCCTCTTGCTTGACATCTTCAGGAAGCGCCTCCACCAACTCGATCAAGTCGCGAGTACTGATTTTCAAAACAGTGCTCCTGAAAGTGCCCCTGAGATTGCCATGCTGTTCGAAATCGGATAAAATGTAGTGAGCGCTCACTCATTTTGTGGAGGTGATTTGCTATCGAGAAGGAAATGTCCCAATCGCCGGATGCTGAATGGCCGATCCGCCAACAACAGATTTTTGAAGCAGCGCTGGAACTCTTTGTTGAGCAGGGATTCCAGCGGACAACCACTCAGGACATCGCGCGACGGGCGAAAGTGGCTGAAGGCACGATATTTCGCTATTTTCCCACCAAACGGGATTTGCTTTTGGGCGTCATGGCGCCTCTTGCATCGCGTTTCTTTGGCCCAGTGGTTCTGAAGGACGCGCGGCAAATCTTATCAGAGCCGGCGCATGACGACCGGACCAGACTGGAGCAGTTATTGGCTAACCGTCTTGCTTTGGCCCAGAAGAATCTTCCCTTGCTGCGAACGGCCATTTGGGAAGCGCCTCATGAACCCCAGCTGCGCAAGATCTTTCAGGAGACTGTAGTACCTCAGATCGTGGGTATGGCGGAGGAATTTATGCACAGTCGGATTGCGGGGGGAGTATTTAAGGACGAATTGGGAGAGAGAACCTTGGCGCGTATGCTGCTCAGCCTCCTGATGGGCTATGTGTTCTTTAAAGAAACCGTTCCCGACATGTTTGGCGACTCGGACGACCAGCAGGAAATCACACGGATGGTTGAACTTTTTCTTTATGGCGCCAACACGGGAAAGGAGATATGAAGTCAAGCCATGGATAATGATACGAGATTGGCCGTCGATCTGCGTCAGGTGTCATACCGAGTTGGGCGCAGCACGATTTTGAACGACGTCACGTTGTCTATTCCGCACGGGAGCATCACAGCATTGGTGGGGCCGTCCGGATCTGGGAAAACCACGCTGGTTCGTCTGATCGCGGGGTTGCTGCAGCCATCCGTTGGGCATATTGCGGTGCTGGACCACGGCGCCCCCGACCCCGCGACAGCTTCTCGAATAGGGTATATGGCGCAATCGGACGCCCTCTATAACGAATTGAGCGGTCTTCAGAATCTGGATTTTTTTGCAGGTTTATATGGACTTGCGGGGAAAAGCCGCGCCCGTCGCCTTGAAGAGCTGATGCAATGGGTCGGTCTGTCCGAGGACCGGAAAAAAGCGGTATGGACTTACTCAGGCGGTATGCGACGCCGACTGTCATTGGCTATCGCGCTGTTGCCTGAGCCCGATCTCCTGATTCTTGACGAACCTACAGTCGGGATCGACCCGGTGTTGCGCCGGCAATTCTGGCAGGAATTCGAGCATTTTCGGACACTGGGCCGCACGCTCTTGATCACCACCCATGTGATGGATGAAGCCAACCGCGCGGATCGGGTGGGATTCCTGCGCGCCGGACGAATGCTGGCGACGGGCAGCCCCCAGGACTTGCGGACACAGACTGGAACCGCTTCTCTGGAGGAAGCATTTTTGACACTGGGAGGTCGCTGACATGCGTATTCTGACCATGGCCGTTCGGATTTGGCGTCAAGTGCTGCGCGATCGCCGCACCCTGGCGCTGTTTTTCCTTGCCCCCGTACTGTTATTGACGGTGTTGGACATCACCTTGACCAGCCCGGTTGCAACGCCCCGCATTGCCGTGCACAATCTGCCCGCGGGTTTTCAGACCATCTTGAAACGCAACGCAACGCTTACGGACTCGGGGCCGATTGACGGTTCGCTGGTCGGACAAAATAAGGGCCGGGTCACGCTGACGATCGAATCGGTCAGCCCCTCCGTGATTCAACGGCTGCGCCAGAGTGTGCTTGAAGCGGAGACGGTGTATAACGAAGAGACAATGGCGCAAAATCTTAAGGCGCTGCGCGGGCGGACTTCCCGGATCGCCATCCCTGCTCCTGGATTGGCGGAGTTAAAACCGACGCTCCTGAAACCGGCCGTCGTATCCTATCGCTATCCTGGAAGCGCTTATAGCAATTTTAATCAGACTGCCCCGGCGCTCATGGCCCTCTTTATCTTTTTCTTCGTGTTTCTCGTGTCGGGTATCGCCTTTTTACGGGAGCGTGTGCAAGGAACACTGGAACGGCTCAAAGTCAGCCCCATTCGCGCCTGGGAAATTATGATCGGGTACTTGGCCGGGTTCGGTGTGATTGCGGTGCTGCAGACTCTGCTTCTGCAATGGTTTGCGAGCCGGATGCTGGGCATTCCCAGCGCGGGAGCCATTTATCTGGTGGTGCTGCTTGATGTGTTGTTGGCGTTTATCGCGCTGTCCACCGGCATGCTGCTGTCGCTCTTTGCGCGCACCGAATTTCAGGTGATGCAGTTTATTCCGCTGGTGATCATCCCCCAGATCGTCTTTTCCGGTCTGTTTCCAATTCGCACCGCTCCGGCCTGGGTGCAGGATGTGTCGGCCGTACTGCCTGTAACGTACGCCGTTCGGGGCCTGCGGTCCGTGATGCTTGAAGACGCCTCGTTTTCTGGAGTTGCGCACCAAATCGAGGTGCTGCTGTTTTTCTTTGTGATTCTGGCTGTTCTGAATACCGTCCTGCTCAGAAAGTCGCGGCCTCGCAAAATGTCCCTATCAGAGCCTGTTCAAAAAGGGGTCAGGTAAGACCCGCGCAGTGCAAGGAAGCGAGCCAAGAATGCGGACCGAGCGTACGATTTGGGTACGTGAGGGAGCATTCTTGGCGCTGACGCCGCAATGCGCCGGGGAGTTCTGACCCCTTTTTGAACAACCTCTATAAAAAGAATCTTTCTACCGGTCGATTGGTCCGTGATATAATAACAGAATACGTTTTGGTAGGAAATAGCCCGCGACAGGAAGGAATGGCCGCTATGGATCTGTATCAGGAAGCCCTAATAATGCACAGAGAACATCAGGGCAAAATCGCGCTTTACCCAAAGGTGTCTGTTGAGACTGCTGAGGACTTGAGTCTCGCGTACTCCCCCGGCGTCGCGGAACCCTGCAAAGAGATTCACAAGTCTGTAGAGACAGTGTATGAATATACCGCAAAGGGCAATCTCGTTGCGGTCGTGTCCAACGGCACGGCGGTTCTCGGTCTCGGGAATATCGGTCCGGAGGCGGCCATGCCCGTGATGGAGGGCAAGGCTGTCCTGTTCAAATGCTTTGGCGGCGTCGACGCATGGCCGCTGTGCATTGATGCGACCGAAGTGGATCGAGTCGTTGACTTTGTGAAAATGGTCGCACCGACGTTCGGAGGGATTAACCTCGAAGATATTGCCGCGCCTGCCTGTTTTGAGATTGAGGAGCGCCTCAAGCGCGAAACCAACATTCCGGTGTTTCACGACGATCAGCACGGTACGGCCATCGTCACGCTCGCGGCTCTGATCAACGCAACACGGATCGTGGACAAGAAACTGCAGGAGGTTAAAGTGGTCGTGAGCGGCGCCGGAGCCGCGGGTATTGCGACGGTGAAACTGCTCCTGTCCTGCGGCGTGCGTCATGTTATCATGTGCGATACCAAGGGCGCGATATACGAAGGCCGCGATCATATGAATCCGCTTAAAGACTGGGTTGCCAAAAACACGAACCATGATCGCGTGCAGGGTTCGCTTGAAGAAGTGATCAAGGAAGCGGACGTATTTGTCGGTGTATCGGTGGCAAAAACTGTGACGCCGGACATGGTTCGCTCCATGGCGACGGATCCCATCATCCTGGCAATGGCAAATCCAGATCCCGAGATCCTTCCCGCAGATGCATTGGCGGCAGGGGCGAAAGTCGTTGGTACAGGCCGCTCTGATTATCCGAATCAGGTAAACAATGTACTGGCTTTCCCGGGAATCTTTCGCGGGGCTCTGGACACCCGCGCTTCTACGATCAATGAACCGATGAAGATTGCGGCTGCGTACGCCATTGCAGGACTTATTGAAGAAAAGGACCTGCGTCCAGACTATGTAATTCCCAGGCCATTTGATGCGCGCGTTGCGCCGAGCGTAGCGCGCGCTGTCGCACAGGCTGCCATGGACTCTGGCGTTGCGAGGGTGCGTGTACGCGCTGAGGATGTCGAGGCAAGGACTCGTGAACTCGCCAGCATTCGCTAGCTTGGACGGCTGTGCGTTTACTTTCTTGCTACTGCGCTTTTTGGCGTGTTAAGATGATAGTAATTAAACGAGCCGACTAGGAGGTACTGGTGGCGTGTGGACAGTTATCTACATAGCGGCTGGTAAACGGCTGGCGGATACGATTTGTGAGACACTGTCCGGGGAAGGGTTTCTGGTCAAACAGCGACAGGCCAGCACGACAAAGCAGCAGTTTGAGATTCTCGTTCCGGAGTCCGAACTGGATGATGTGCGGGACATGCTAAACGATATTCTGCATTCTTCGTTATCCTGAGCGAGCGATTTCTGGCGGCCTGTGGTTGTTGGACCGTGAAAAAACACGAGGTGACGAAGTGTTAAAGGATCTCTTTCCAAAGAAAAAACGATATGCGACGGTGGCTCCCCATCCCGGCGCTCGCGACAAGGTGCCAGAGGGTCTGATCGAAAAATGTAAGCGTTGTGGACAGATTCTTCTTGGCAAGGAACTCGAAAAACACATGAAGACCTGTCCACATTGCGGGTATCATTTTACCCTCAGCGCTCCTGAACGTATTCAGATCACATTGGACAAGGATTCTTTCGAAGAATTCGATGCGGATCTGACGTCAGGAGATCCGTTGCTGTTTCCTGATTATCCGGCTCGTGTGGCCAAGGCGCAGGAGGTTACGGGCCTGAAAGAGGGGGTCGTGACTGGTCGGGGCGCTATTTGCGGCTATCCGGTGGTGGTGGGAGTTATGGATCCGCGCTTCATCATGGGCAGCATGGGTTCCGTGGTGGGGGAAAAACTCACGCGCGCTGTGGAGGTTGCGGTGAACTCTGGATTGCCAGTGATTTTTTTCACTGTTTCTGGCGGAGCGCGCATGCAGGAGGGCATCTTCTCGCTCATGCAGATGGCCAAGGTATCAGTAGCGCTTGCCCGTCTTAGTGAAACGGGGCTTCTTTACATAGCTG
>JAKADD010000200.1 GCA_021820825.1 Bacillota bacterium | reverse complement strand
CAAAAAACATCGAGATCTTCCAGTCGTACGGGGTCAAAAAGATTGTCACCACCGATCCGCACGCGTACAACGCATTTCTTAAAGAATATCCGGATTTCGGATTCACGGCTGAGATCGTTCATCATACGGAGATGCTGGCCAGACTGATTGACGAGGGCAATCTGCATCCGGTCAATACCGTCACGCGCAAGGTCACCTACCATGACTCCTGCTACCTGGGGCGCTATAATGGAATCTATGACGCACCGCGCTATATTTTAGGCAAGATTCCGGGAATCGAACTGGTGGAGATGGAACGCAGCCGCAACAAGAGTATGTGCTGCGGAGCCGGCGGCGGATCGATGTTCAAAGAGGAAACCGGCGATCAGCGTATCAATGTGCTGCGTACAGAGCAGGCTCTGGAGACGGGAGCTTCC
The DNA here is from genome assembly GCA_021820825.1 of Bacillota bacterium. The sequence goes on along the minus strand of JAKADD010000200.1, from coordinate 5,068 downwards.
ACAATTGCGACGGCCTGTCCCTATTGCATGACCATGCTGATTGACGGCGCCAAGGCCACGGGAACGGAGGAACAGGTGGACACGCTGGATGTGGTGGAACTTTTGCTGGAGGCTGTCTAACCTGAAAATCGCCGCAGGCGTATTTTCAACCCGGTTGTTGGTGCTGCGAAGCAGTGAGATTTTGCTTCGCAAAACTCAGACATGGAAGTCTATTCTGATTCGATTTGTTGTGAGGTGGCGGAAAATGGATCTGTCTGTCAGGAAGGCCCGCGAGGCTTATTCATATCGCGCGGGCGTTTATGACCAAATCACGGTCGAGGTGGCCACGGAGTTCGCCCTGACCGTCTTTGTGGACGGCCAGGAATTCGCGACGCTGGTGTGTACGCCTGCGGATCTTGAGGAACTGGTCGTGGGATTTCTTGCGTCGGAAGGGATCATCAAATCGTATGGAGACATTCAGACGCTGCTCGTTTCAGGCGAGGACGGCTCCGCCTATGTAAGTCTGCTTGCTCCGGTGACGCTCGATCCTGCGCATTTCGCCAAGCGGTATATCGCTTCCTGTTGCGGCAAGGGGCGGCAATCTTTTTACTTCTACAATGACGCACTGACGGCGCCGGTCACGGCTGCAGGACCGGGGTTGCAGCCGGAATCCATCCTGCAGTTGACCGCCGCTCTGCAGCGGGAATCGCTGTTATTTCAGATTACGGGCGGAACGCACAACGCGGCGCTGTGCGACCATACCGGCGCGCTCATCGCGATCCGCACGGATATTGGCCGGCACAACGCACTCGACAAACTCTTTGGCTATCTGCTCATGGAGCGGCGATCCGCCACAGCGCTGGTGCTGGCGTTCAGCGGCCGCGTCTCATCGGAAGTACTTCTGAAGGTGGCCAAAATGGGCGTGGGAACGGTCCTGTCCATGTCTGCACCCACTGAGTTGGCGCTGCAGATGGCTGAGGAACTTGGTGTGACCGTCGTCGGATTTGTCAGGGAGGGCGGTTTTACAGTGTATACGCACCCAGAACGCGTCCGCCTGCCAATGCCCCTGTCCTGACTCGGGGAAACGCCCAGTCTGCCGCCTAGCCGTGCTCAGGTGATCCGTGCCCGGACGCCGGATGAACCTTGGTTCCTGTTCGCGGCGGCGCAAATATGGTAGGCTGAGTCTGGCTAGACTGAACGCTCGGTCATCAGAATGCGCACCGGAGGCGGTTATTATGAAGAGTGTCATTGTTGGCGCAGCGAGGACTCCCTTTGCAAAATTGGGGGGAGCGCTTTCAGCGTTGCCTGCGGTCGCTTTGGGCGGCGCGGCGATCCGCGAAGCGTTGCTGCGGGCTGCCGTCGCGCCGGAGGCAGTGGATGAAGTCATTATGGGCATGGTGCTCCAGGGCGGCGCTGGACAGATTCCATCGCGTCAGGCAGCGCGCCTTGCCGGGTTGCCGTGGACAACTCCTACGGAGACGATCAACAAAGTGTGCGCATCGGGACTGCGCGCCGTGACGATGGCGGACGGGCTGATTCGCGCCGGCGACATCGAGGTGGCAGTCGCGGGAGGGATGGAGAGCATGTCGAATGCTCCCTACGCCGTTCCCGGCGCCCGCTTCGGATTGCGGATGGGCGACGCGCCTCTTGTTGACCTGATGGAGTATGACGGACTGCGCTGCTCCTTTTATGGTGTGCACATGGCCGTTCACGGTTCTGCGGTCGCAAGAGAGTACGGAATTTCGCGTGCTGCGCAGGATGCGTGGGCGCTGCGTTCGCAGGAACGGGCCGTCGCCGCGATGGACGCGGGCAGACTGCAGGAAGAGATTGTGCCCGTACCCGTCAAGACCAGGATAGGTGAAGTGCTGATCGCTACGGACGAAGCGCCGCGCCGCGACACGAGTTTAGCTCAACTGGCGAAACTGCCGCCCGTCTTTGACGCAGACGGCACCATCACGGCGGGCAATGCGCCGGGAGTTAACGATGGCGCGGGGGCGCTGGTCGTGATGAGTGAAGAACGGGCGCGGCGCGAGCACAGAGAGGTTTTGGCTACCATCATCGGTCACGCGGAAGTGGCGCAGGAAGCGCCGTATATCGCGACGGCCCCAGGGCTGGCGATACAGAAATTGCTGAAGCAACAGGGGCTTTCCGTACATGATATTCAACTGTTTGAAGTCAATGAAGCGTTTGCGGCCGTGACGCTGACAAGCCAGACCATAGTCGATTGGGATCCGGAACTTGTCAATGTCAATGGCGGGGCCATCGCTTTCGGGCACCCGATCGGAGCCAGCGGCGCGCGTATCATCATGACTTTGATCTATGAACTGCGGCGGCGCGGCGGCGGTCTGGGCATTGCCGCCATCTGCAGTGGGGCTGCCCAGGGAGACGCGGTGCTCTTGGAGGTAAAGGGAGGGGCGCATTGACTACAATGGCAAATATAAACCGTGTGATGGTGATCGGCGCCGGACAGATGGGCAGCGGTATTGCCCAGACGGCGGCGCTGGCAGGACGCAGCGTGGTGTTGCAGGATGTGCAGCAGTCCTATACGGAACGGGGCGTTGCAACGATCCAGGCCAGTCTGCAACGATTTGTGAAGAAAGGGCAATTGACGGAAACGGATACGGCGCTCGCTCTTTCGCGCATCGCGACGACGACTGACCTGACAATGGCCGCCGATGCAGATATGGTGATCGAAGCGGCGACGGAACAGATGGAAATCAAGAAAGACATCTTTCGCAAACTGGATCATGTGGCGCCGGCTCATGCGATTCTCGCGTCCAATACGTCATCGCTGCCAATCACGGAGATAGCCGCCGTGACAAAACGTCCCCAGCAAGTGATCGGCATGCATTTCATGAATCCCGTTCCCCTGATGAAGCTGGTGGAAGTGATTCGCGGGTTGCAGACGTCTGGCGACGTGTTCGCTGCAGTCAGCCAGTTCGCCGTCGACCTTGGCAAAACTCCCGTGGCCGTGCAGGACTTTCCCGGATTTATCTCCAACCGGATCCTGATGCCCATGATTAACGAGGCGATCTATTGTGTTTTTGAGAGTGTCGCGGAACCTCAGGCCATCGACGAAATCATGAAACTCGGCATGAATCACCCGATGGGTCCGCTGCAACTGGCCGACTTTATCGGACTCGATACATGTCTCTATATCATGGAAGTCCTTTATGAGGGTTTCGCAGATTCCAAGTATCGACCCTGTCCGCTGCTGAAAAAATATGTGGCGGCAGGATGGCTCGGGAAGAAATCGGGACGCGGGTTTTACGTCTACAGTTAGGGGAGCAGTGATAATCCAAATCAGGGCAGGCGCAAGGGCGGTACATATAGCGTCTGAATAAGGCCTCAGACGCTATATCTGGAAGCACTGCGCCTGCATCGCGGACTTTATCACTGCTCCCCTGGAGAGAGCGTTGTGCGACCAGGGAGGGGCTGACCGTGGATCTTAGACTGAGCGCGGAACAAGAGGCGATGCGCAAACTGGTCCGCGACTTCGCGCAGCGGGTGATCGTTCCACAGGCGCAATACATTGACGACAAGGATGAATTTCCGCGCGATATTGTCAGGCGTATGGGTGAACTGGGACTGCTGGGGTTGCCCATCCCAGAGGAGTTCGGCGGCGTTGGCGCCGACTATGTCTCCTACATGCTGGCGATTGAAGAGATTTCTTACGCCAGCGCGGCCATCGGAGTGATCCTGGCGGTGCACACGTCAGTGGGAACCATGCCGATTCTCCATTTTGGAACGCCGCTCCAGCAGGAACGGTATGTTCCGAGACTCGCGGCGGGCGAATTGCTGGGAGCGTTTGCGCTCACGGAACCAAACGCGGGATCGGACGCCCAGAGCATTCAGATGCGCGCGGTTCAGGTGGGTGATCACTATCTGCTTTCCGGCAACAAAGTGTTCATCACAAATGGCGGCGAGGCAGACATCTATACGGTGTTTGCAGTGACTGATCCCGGATCGGGAGCGCATGGCATGTCCGCATTTATTGTGCCGCGCGCAACGGCGGGCTTTTATGTTGGGAAGAAGGAGCGCAAGATGGGGCTGAATGGGTCGTCTACAGCGGAACTTATTTTCGACGAAGCGGTTGTACCCGTGGAAAATCGGTTGGGCGAGGAGGGGGAAGGCTTTCGCATCGCGATGTCGCAGCTTGACGGCGGTCGCATTGGCATCGCTGCCCAAGCCCTTGGCATTGCCCGCGCAGCGTTTGACGCCGCAAAGGGATACACGCTGACGCGCAGGCAGTTTGGCCGGCCAATCGCGGATTTCCAGGCCATTCAAAGCATTTTGGCAGACATGGCGACACAGATTGAGGCCGCCAAGTGGTTGACTTATCGCGCGGCCGCCTTGCGGGCTGCGCTTCTGCCCTGTACGATGGAGGCGTCGATGGCAAAGCTGTACGCGACTGATACGGCGATGCGCGTGACGACCGATGCAGTGCAATTGTTCGGGGGGTATGGATACACCAAGGATTTTCCTGTTGAACGATACATGCGCGATGCGAAAGTGACGCAGATTTACGAAGGCACCAACCAGATTCAGAGGATTGTCATCGCCAAGGCGCTGGCGCGTACGGCGCTTGATTGAGGGGGAAATACGATGAACTTTACGCTCACAGATGAGCAGTTGGCACTGCGCAAAGTGGTCAGAGATTTTGCCGGACGCGAAGTGGCTCCATCGGCTGCGGAGCGTGACGAGTTAGAAGTGTTTGACCGTTCCATCTTCACCAAAATGGCCAGGATCGGTTTGACGGGCATCCCCTGGCCAGAGGAGTATGGGGGCGCCGGTCTGGACTTCATGAGTTACGTGATTGCCGTCGAGGAACTGTCGCGTGTCTGCGCATCAACGGGCGTCACGCTGTCAGCGCATGTGTCCCTGGCTTCATGGCCGATCTATAAGTTTGGTACGGAAGAGCAGAAGCAGAAGTACCTGCGGGCGCTCGCGCAGGGGGAAAAACTCGGCGCCTATGGATTGACAGAGCCGAGCGCCGGAACAGACGCGGCCAGTTTGCGGACGACCGCCGTGAAGCAGGGCGACCACTATGTTCTAAACGGCACCAAACTATTTACAACCAACGGTGGCG
>JAKADD010000199.1 GCA_021820825.1 Bacillota bacterium | reverse complement strand
AGCCACATCAAGCATCTCCTGGCAGAAATCCAGCCCGATCACCTGACCTTCTGGACCTGCCGCCTTTGCCAAGGCGATCGCCCAGTCCCCTGTGCCCGTGGCTACATCAAGACAGTGGGCGCCGTGTTTCACCTGCATTTTTTTCAGAGCGAATTTTCGCCAGAATTTGTGCTGATTGAAACTCAAGACAGAGTTCATGATATCGTACCGTCCGGCAATATGCGAAAATACATCGTGAACGAAATCAGTATGAACCCGGGCATTACTCTGCGCCAATCGAATCAGCCTCCTTCCACCGCTTTTGTACTGGCAACGGAAGTCTCTGCATAAGTAAAAAGCAGTTGGATCTGTGTCCACGCTTCTGCGCCAAACAGTTCTGAACTCGCTTCCCGCAGTCGCGACAACGCTTCATGAAAACCGCCCTGCACCCGTTCCGGCACGCCGAATCTCGTCTGTTGGCCCAGACGGCTTGCGATTGCCATCTCTTCATCCCATACAGCCGCCGCAACGGCGAGGTCTATAAACAACACTACCCGCTCTTCGGGGAGAAAGATTTCGCATAGAGTATGCAGCAACGCCCCGTGAATTGTTTCACCATGACGCAGATACTCTCCGTCGGTGTGCAGGTTGCTCTGACGCGCCTGGTGGCGTGACATCTTCGCTTCATTGATCGCTGCAATGGCCTTGGCAAACAGGTTGATGGCGCTCACATGGCCGACTTCAGCCAATACCTTGTAAAACAGGCTGCTCAGATAATCGCCGCCGAGAATCGTCAACTGCCGCCGCTCCAATACGGGAACGACGCCCTCCTCAATGGTTTCATGCAGACACAGGCCATGATAGATCATCATCATGGCGGCCAACAGGCGACTGCGGACTTCGTCAGTCAATCCAGCCCTGGAAGTGGCCAGAGCCCCCAGCAACAACTGCAGCTGCGACAATGCGGGAAGCACCAGCGCGTCTTTCAGAACCTGCTGTTCCATCATGCGTTCGATAATAGATCGCAATTCCTGTAAGCGCAGGCGGTCATCCAGGCTTTTATTGTACGGATATGCAGCCAACCTGTTCCATCTCCCGCTGGTACTGTATCACAATTCACATACATAGGCGCGTTCATTATATCACATTCCCGAAAGTCTCAAATACGACTCAACTATGCAACAACGATTCCTATCATTCTTCTGTGTCAATTGTGCCATGCTTCGTGTAGATCACAGCCGCGCCGCGCACCTTGATGGCAGACGTATATTCCGTAAACTGGCAGAGCATGACCTCCCCTTTATCCAGTTTTTCGAGATGGTTGAATTTTGTTTCCTGACCGCGCGTGAGACCGATCACCTGAACACCGCTCACCTTTGCCCTGATCACCACATAGTCTTCGGACATTTTGCGGTTCTCCCCTTCACTTGGCTTACTGGCTGCTGAACTCTGCAACAGGCGTTCTCGCAAAAGCGGCAAAAAAAATCGGCCCGTGTTGGACAGGCCAATACTCTGGTCGGAATGCCGGGATTCGAACCCGGGACCTCTACCTCCCCAAGGTAGCGCGCTACCAGGCTGCGCTACATCCCGTCACCTGCGAATGGACTAAAGTATAGCAGGCGACGGGAGGACTTGCAAGTGAGAATAAAACGTCGAAACAGAGCGAAGATGTGCGTATTTTCTCATTTCCTTGGCAATTTTCGCTGTTTCTCCAGAGTGCGCAATTCCACTCGCCGAATCTTTCCGCTGGTTGTTTTGGGCAACTGATCGACAAATTCAATTTCGCGGGGATATTTATAGGGCGCAGTCGTTGCCTTCACATGTTCTTGCAGATCCGACACCAGCTCCGGGAGTGGGGCAGACCCATCCTTCAGCACGACAAACGCCTTTACGATGTGGCCGCGCTCTTCATCGGGACTGGCCACGGCGGCGCATTCGGCCACGGCAGGATGGCGAACGAGAGCATCCTCGACCTCAAATGGTCCAATCGTGTATCCTGCGCTGATGATCATGTCGTCAGCGCGCCCCTCAAACCACAGATAGCCGTCCTCATCATAGCGCCCCAGATCGCCTGTGACGTAATAATCCCCTCGAAATGCGCGCTCTGTACGTTCCGGATCATACAGATATTCGCGAAATAGCGTAGGCGCCGTCTTCTTCACAGCGATATCGCCCACCTCGCCCACCCCGAGCGGCCGTCCATCTTCATCAATTACCGCCACCTCATGCAGCGGAGAAGGTTTCCCCATGGAACCCGGTTTGACGGACATGCCTGTCTGCGTCGACACCAGCAGGGAATTCTCGGTTTGACCGTATCCGTCTCGCACGTAAACCCCGCAGCGACTCAAAAAAGCGGCGATGACTTCCCGGTTGAGCGGTTCTCCTGCGCTGACTGCACTGCGCAGTGCAACCGGTTTCCACTGAGACATGTGCGGCGATTTCGCCATCAGCCTGTACTCCGTCGGCGTCGCGCAAAGGAGGGCGATCGGATACGCCTCCAGCAGTTTCAGGTAACGTTCCGGATCGAATTTTCCCGTATAGACAAACGCTGTTCCACCTTTTCCGAGGATCGAGACAAACGGACTCCAGATCCATTTTGCCCAACCGGGTCCTGCGGTCGCCCACGCCCACTCGCCTGGGCTCACATCGAACCAGTGCGTAGCCGCGTTGGCGATATGCGCCCTTGGCCATCCGTGAACATGGACGACTCCCTTCGGACCTCCTGTGGTGCCGGACGTATACGAGACAAACGCCATCTCATCCACAGACGTTTTGGCAGGCGCCGCTACGTCGGCAACGGTTACTGAGGTCAGCAACTCGTGATAGGTGTGAAACCCTGTGCGCGGCCCACCCACAACGATCAGGGTGATGTTGGCGTCGTCCGCGACTGCTTTGGCGACTTCATCGGCCACATGAGCAGCCACGATAATCGCCTTCACCTGAGCGTGTCTCACTCTGTAGGCGATATCGCCAGCCCGCAGCATCTCGGATCCGGGGAGAATGACAGCGCCGAGCCGATTGAGTCCCAGATAGATCGCGTATGCCAAAGCGCCCCGTCCAACCAGAACAAGCACCGGATCGCCGGCCGCCAGCCCTATCTTGGCAAGCGCGGCATGCGCCAAGGCGGCTTGGAGAGCCAGTTCGCCATATGTAATCTGGCTTACGCCGTCCTCCTCCTTGACCACAATCGCCAACTGCTCGCTGTGTTCTTTTGCAAAGCGCTCTACGGTTTCCGCAAAGTTGTACAGATCAGACACTGCTCTACCCCCTTCTACCAGAAAGACGCGTCTGACAGAATGTATTCGCGTCGATGTGGACACTTTCCTGCCGACCATCGCTTGAATAACAGCAGGGAAAAACTGCCCTGCAACGACTAAAGCAGGCGAAGCTTCCGGATGATCCGGCGCTCCGCCTGCTTTAGGGATAAATGTGTACAGTGCGCGCCCAGCCACTTCTAAAGGATAATCGCGATCAGGCCGCCGCTGCCTTCGTTGATGATCCGCTGCAGCGTTTCTCTGAGCTTATACTGCGCATTCTCCGGCATCAGCGACAATTTGCCCGTAATCCCTTCGCGAACGATGGCGGCGAGCGATTTGCCGAAAATGTCCGAGTCCCAGATTTTGAGCGGATTCTCCTCGAAATCTTGCATCAGATACTTGACCAGTTCCTCACTCTGCCTCTCCGTTCCGACAATCGGCGCAAATTCCGACTCCACGTCCACGCGAATCATGTGAATGGAGGGCGCCATGGCCTTGAGCCTCACGCCGAAACGGGAACCCTGACGTATCAATTCCGGCTCGTCCAGTGTCATCTCCTCAAGCACCGGCGGGGCGATTCCGTATCCTGTCAGTTTGACCATCCGCAACGCTTCCGCAATCTTGTCATATTCACGCTTGGCGTAAGCAAAATCCTTCATCAATTTGAGCAATTGGTCTTTACCGCGAATCTCCACGCCAACCACTTCTGTCAGCACCTGATCATACAGGTCGTCCGGCGCCGCGAGCTCGATATCGGCGACGCCCCGACCCATGTCGACGCCGCCCAACACAGCCTTGGCAATGAATTCATAGTGCGCAAAGTTGCCCACCACCCGGTCCACATCGCGCAGTCGCCGAATATCCTGAATCGTTTCCCGTACAGACAATTCATAACTCCGCCTGAGCCAGTGTTCTGGATCAAGCACCATCACCCAACTGGGCAGATTCACATTGACTTCGTGAACAGGAAACTCAAACAACGCTTCCTTGAGGATGATCAAAATGTCTTCCATGCCCATGGTGGCGCAGGACAGAGCCACGACCGGCACGTCGTATTTGTCCATCAGTTCGACGCGCAGAGCCTGCGTTTCCGCGCCATAGGGATGGACGGAGTTTACGACCATGACAAACGGCTTGCCGAGTTCTTTCAGTTCCATGACCACGCGTTCTTCTGCGTTGATGTAATTTTCGCGTGGAATCTCGGAAATGGAGCCGTCGGTTGTGATTACAAGACCGATGGTGGAGTGATCTGCAATGACTTTCCGCGTGCCAATTTCGGCGGCTTCCTGGAAAGGAATTGGATCATCGTACCAGGGAGTGGTTACCATACGCGGACCGTTCTCATCCTCGTATCCGCGAGCGCCGCTGACCGCATAGCCAACACAGTCGACCAGCCGACAGTCGATCGTCAGTCCTTCAGCGACGTTCACACGCGCCGCCTGATTGGGCACAAATTTGGGCTCTGTGGTCATAATGGTGCGACCGGCTGCGCTTTGCGGCAACTCGTCGATAGCGCGCACACGGTCCGCCTCATCGTGAATGCCCGGGAGTACAATGAGTTCCATAAACTTTTTGATAAATGTGGATTTGCCAGTCCTGACTGGACCTACGACACCGAGATAGATATCGCCGCCAGTTCGCTCCGCAATATCCTTGAATACATCGAATCTGTCCACGCTTTTCCCTCCCTAACTTCAAACAAGGCGTAGATGGGAACCATGAAACCAGTGGCTGCGGGCGCCTGACGGCAGCCTGTGCGCAAAGCCCGATTGGACGTTACATATATATGTGATTTGCGTCCGGTTATGCCCGCCGCCGAGCAGTCTCGCTCTGTTCCTACTTGATTTACATGTACGTTCATTTCATAGAAAGTAGAACGCCTGCGCTTGCGAAAATACAAAAACACCCGCAGGCGCTCACGCGCTCTGCGGGGAAAAGTGTGCCTGGTTTGGCGTGCCTGGCCTGCTCAGGTGTGCCTGCTCTGGCGAGATCGTATACTGTGCCGAGGCGAGTTCGGCGCAGCCGTGTCTGAGCAGCGGCACAGTATACGATCTCGCCAGAGCGAGTTTTCATCCTGCAGATGACGGCGCGCAGGCGCCATGAAGATCTATCTGCGTCTTGTCCAGGCGTCCTGGGAGTATTTTTGTTCCAGCAAAACGTGCGCCGCGGTCAACTCCTGATCTGTTGGATTCATAGGAATGAGCGAAACCTCAAGTCCGTCAGAAAATCCATCTGCAAAAGCCGTCGCAGCTTCC
>JAKADD010000198.1 GCA_021820825.1 Bacillota bacterium | reverse complement strand
CGCCTCCAGCAAGCGCCAGAGACGGTTTTAACCGTGGTTCCACTCTGATTCTGCGCGCCGCAGCGAGGCAGCGCGCACTCATCATTCGCAGTAACGTGCGAACCCGTCGAGATTTACTGGGGAATGTATCCCGTTCTCCTCGCTCGCGTCTGGCGCATTCCACCACCGCTCATCTACCCCTTCTCGCAGCTCCCGCCGCAGCGGGTGAAGGGGCTCTCTGCAGGTGTCGTTTCAGTGTACTCTTCCAGACGATCGATGTGTATGTGTGAAATCTGTTTGGCGCCAGCGTGGAACGTTACTTCGTTGGCCGTTTCTCCGTTGCCGTTAGAACTCTTTCCAGACGATCAAGCACGCGGTTTTGTCCGAGCAAAGCAAGCGAACGGTTCAAATCTGGACCATGCAGGCGACCCGTGATCGCCGCGCGAACAGGAAAAAAGAGCTCTTTGCCTTTTTTCCCAGTGGCGGCCTGGACATCTTTCAACAACGCCTTCATGCCATCGCCTGTCCAATCCATCCAAGAGCGCGCACGTTCGAGAAAGACGCCCAATACTGCAACCGCCTGCTCGTTTTGCAGCGTCTCTGCGGCGTCCGCTTCAAGGGGCGCCGCATCGTTCACAAGCACGTTCCCGACGGTCGGAAGTTCAGATAAACAACTGACCTGATCCTTGTAGAGAGCAATGAACTCGGTCATCCAGACATCATCGGCCGGCGTGGGCCAATCTGCGACTGCAGGTTCTAAAAATCGCCGCGCAAGCGGAAGCAGCTCTGCGGCCGACCGGTTCTTCAGATAATGACCGTTCATCCAGGCCAGTTTTGTCGCATCGAAAAAAGCGCCGCTCCTGCTGACTCTGTCCATTCCAAAACTCGCGATCAACTCGTCCCGGGTAAAGATCTCGCGTTCCCCGCCAGGAGTCCAGCCGAGCAGGGCGAGAAAGTTGAAGATCGCTTCCGGCAGATACCCATACTCGCGATACTGATCGATAAACTGCATAATCGATTCATCGCGTTTACTCAATTTTTTTCCGTCTGCCCCAAGAATCAGCGGTACGTGTCCAAACACCGGAGCCGTCCAGCCGAACGCCTTAAACAGCAACAGTTGCCGCGGAGTGTTGGAAATATGCTCCTCACCACGCACTACATGTGTGATGTTCATCAAATGATCATCGATCACGACGGCAAAATTGTATACGGGTACGCCGTTCGACTTTACAATGACAAAGTCGCCGCCAATACCTTGTGGTTCAAATATCATATCACCACGGATCAAATCAGTAAACTCCACTGATTCGTCGTCTCCTACCCGGAATCGCAGGGCGGGTTTGCGCCCCTCGCGGAGATAAGCCCGGCGTTCTTCGTTCGTAAGGTGACGGCAGCGTCCAGAATAGCGGACCGGCTCTCCGCCGGCGAGCTGATTCTCCCGTTCTGCGGCCAGTTCGTCTTCCGAACAATAGCATTCGTATAGCATGCCTTTCGCGCGCAGTTCCTCGACATGACGCGCATAGATGGCCAGACGCTCTGTCGAAACATACGGCCCAAAGTCGCCGCCAACAAACGCCCCTTCATCCCATTCGATGCCAAGCCAGCGCAGGTTGGCCGCGAATTCTTGCGCAGCGCTGTCTACGTTGCGCTCTGTGTCTGTATCTTCTATCCGCAAAATAAATGCGCCGCCGTGGTGTTTGGCAAACAAGTAATTGAATAAAGCCGTGCGCGCTCCGCCGATGTGCAGGTGCCCCGTGGGGCTCGGCGCATAACGCAGACGTACACTCACACTCTCACCCTCATTCATCGCAGCTGTCGATCAGCGCCACAGCCTGCACCGCAATACCCTCTTCTCTTCCTATAAAGCCCATTTTTTCCATCGTTGTCGCCTTGATGCTCACGTCCGTTTCGGCTACCTGCAATTCATGCGCTAACAAGTGTATCATGTCGCTCTTGAACGGAGCAAGTTTAGGCTTTTCAGCCAGCACCATGATATCGACGTTGATCACGCGATACCCTCGATCCACAAGCAGCCGGCGGACAATACGCAGCAGTTCGACGCTGGAAATTCCCTGATACACCGGATCGGTGTCCGGAAAATGATCGCCGATGTCGCCCAGCGCAGCCGCCCCCAAAAGCGCGTCCATCAGCGCATGGATCAGCACATCGGCGTCGGAATGCCCAGCCAGCCCCCGCTCCCGGTCAATCTCAATACCCCCCAGAATGAGCGGTCTTCCGGAAACAAACCGATGTACGTCAAAGCCCATTCCTACTCGCAATGAATCGCCTCCCATTGACGCATAAATTCGAGATCATCCGGGTCAGTCAGCTTGATGTTCCATTTTGATCCCTGGACGATGTGCACGGGAATATCCATGCGTTCCAGAAGAGCGGCGTCATCCGTAACAGACAGGCCCTCCCGCACCGCGTCTTGGTGCGCAGCGATCAATAATTTGCGCTCAAAAACCTGGGGCGTCTGCACGGCCCAGACATCGCTGCGGTCAACATTGGCGCTGACATTCCCACTCTCGTCGATGCGCTTTAAAGTGTCTCGCACGGGATGGCCGAGTGTGGCTGCGCCATATCTGTTCCCCGCATCCAGAACAGCCATAAAGTCGGCGCAAGCGAGAAATGGCCGCGCCGCGTCATGAACCGCCACCAACGGCAAAGTGCACGCGGAGAGCCCGCGCAGGACAGAGGCCTGCCGATCCGGGCCGCCGGCAATCACAACACAGTTCATCACCCCGTGCAGAGACAGTTGTTCGCGGGAGCGTTTTACATCCTCCGGGTGAACCACGAGGATGCAGGATGTGACGCCGAAGCTCTGCAGACGTTTCAAAACGTATACAAAGACAGGGCGTCCACAGAGTGTCAGCCATTGTTTCCGCTCTGCGGCGCCCATTCGGCTGCCTGTTCCAGCCGCCATGACAAGTACGTCAACCTGCCCCGTCAAACTCTCCTCGCAGTGCACCATTCCCGGCCCTCTCATATCCATTGCGACAGCACCTGTAATTATAAGGCCTTCTCCAGCATCTTAGGCTTGGCGAAGATCATGCGGCCTGCCGATGTCTGCAACACACTGGTGACCAGCACATCCAGTCGATGCCCAATAAACTCCCGACCGCCCTCAATAACGATCATGGTGCCGTCATCCAGATAGCCGATACCCTGACCGTACTCTTTGCCATCCTTGATCACCTGCACCATAATTTCCTCGCCAGGCAAAACAACCGGTTTCACAGCGTTTGCAAGATCGTTGATATTAAGAACGTCTACGCCCTGCAATTCACAGACCTTGTTCAGGTTGAAATCATTCGTGACCACCTTGCCATTTAATTGCTTGGCCAGTTTGACCAGTTTGCTGTCGACCTCGGACAACTCCTCGAAGTCGATTTCAAGCACCTGAACCTTAACCTTGAGTTCCTTCTGAACGCGGTTTAAAATGTCCAGACCGCGCCGTCCACGGTTTCTTTTGAGCACATCGGAGCTGTCGGCGATGTGTTGAAGTTCCTCCAGCACAAACGAGGGAATGATCAGGACGCCGTCGAGAAACCCGGTCTGAACGATGTCGGCGATTCGGCCGTCAATGATCACACTGGTGTCAAGGAGCTTGGCCTCGCCTGCGCGCGGGGCGGGTGGAGCCGCCCGCGACGCCTTGTCCCGATCGCGGGAGGACTTGGCCAGCAGCGTTGGCAACAGGGAGAAAATCTCCTCGCGGCGTGAAAAGAAGATACGGAACCCCAGGTAGCCCAGCAGTATCGACACAAAGAACTGGATAAATATACCAACTACCGGAATCTCCCCGATGGCGGGCGTCACCACAAACGCAATGAGAAGACCAATGACCAGCCCGACGACGCCCGAAAGAAGATCGACGAGCGGCGTATGGATGAGCCTGTCTTCCAGCCAGTGAAACCAGTTCACAAGCGGCTCCACGACAAATGTACCGAGAAAAAGGGCGATGACACCTCCCAAAATGGCAGCCGCCACGGACTCCCAGGAGAAAATATGAACATGAATAAGTGCAAACGCACGCTCCCCGTAGGTTCCACCGAGAGCCAGACCGATAATGAGGAAAAATAGCTGAATCAATTTCCGCACCAACATTTGTCACCTCCTGTATCCCAGTATAGTCAAAACTGAAGTTTTTAAACGTAGACATCTTAAGACTAACATGGGTGCAGCAACGGGTCAATTACGAAACATTAAGTATTTCTGGATACCACGGATCCACTACGTGGAGCGATAACGGTCACTTTCTCCCTTGCGTAGTTTCTTGCGCCAGAACGATCGGACATCATACCATATCCCGTACCCTCCATACACCGCCAAAATCAGGAATATCACACGAGCCATCACATCGCGATGTGTGATCATGACTGCTGCTGCAACCGCCGCCAGTACAGGTATGGCAATATACGCTTTGCGTGGAAGCCCCAATTTTTTAAAGTTGGGATACCTGGTTTTGCTGACCATCAGGTAACTCAATGCAACAGTCAACACAGGCAGCCAGAGCGTGGGAATGAGTCCGTGGTACAACGCAAACGTGGCCAAAATGCCGCCTGCCGCGGTGATCGGCAACCCCACAAAGTAGTTTGTCCGCCCTGGCTGCACATTGAAACGAGCCAGTCTGAGCGCTCCCGCGACTGGAAACAGCACCGCGATCACCACGCCCGCAATCCCCGCGTTCTTGAGTACGGCGACATACATGATCACTGCAGGCGCGACGCCAAACGCAACAATATCAGCCAGAGAGTCCAATTCTTTTCCAAAGTCGCTTTGTATGTGCAGAGCCCTCGCCAGCCAGCCATCCAGACCATCACACACCATCCCGGCAATCACAAACAGCGCTGCGATCTGAAAATCACCTTGAATGGCCAACATAACAGCCAACATGCCCAATATCAGGTTCAAAATGGTTAACGCATTAGCAAGTGAAGTGCGCATTGGAACCCTCCTCCAAGTATGTAGGACAGGATACTCTCACAGGTTGCGTTCAAACAGGGCGAGATCCTGCATCCGCTTCAGCCTCCCAGCGCAATTCGCAAGGCCTCCTGAACAGAACTCACACCGATCACCTCTATGCTGGAAGTCGCCGGCAAGGTCAAGCGCCCCACATTCAAAGCAGGAGCTATGACACGGGAAAAACCCAACTTCTCCGCTTCCTGAACGCGCTGGTCAAGACGCGTTACCGCGCGCACTTCGCCCGTCAACCCAACTTCCCCCATCAGAACGACGCCTGGGGCGATTGCCGTTTCCTTGAAACTGGAAACGATACAGAGCGCTATACCAAGGTCGATCGCCGGTTCTTCCATGCGCATTCCACCCGCTACATTGACATATGCGTCCTGACTCTGCAGATATAACCCAAGACGTTTTTCCAGCACCGCCATGAGCAGCGACACCCGGTTGTAGTCGAGTCCCGACGCCATACGGCGCGGCGTGCCGTATGCGGTCGGAGTGACCAACGCCTGCACCTCGGCCAGCACCGGTCTTGTTCCCTCCAGACTGGCCACCACGGCAGATCC
>JAKADD010000197.1:2281-5521 GCA_021820825.1 Bacillota bacterium | reverse complement strand
TCCACAGCGACATGACCGTTTCCAGCAATGAAAACCCATCGTCATTCCGTAACTGGGCGGAATCAGGAAGCGTGTGCGAGTGATCCGTGAAAAGATCGAAGCGCTGCGCCAAACTCCGCGGTTTCATAGTAGCACCCTGGAGTACTGCAACGTCTCCACCTCAACGGCTCCCAACCTGAGTCCATCGTTAAACGAGACGCGAACGTCGATCTCCAGCAAGTCGGGCCCCCTTCGTCCAAGGGTTGTCGCAATGGTGTACAGGACACCGTCTTCTGTCACCTCTGCAGTTGCGACAGGAAGCCGACTCCTGCCCAGGTTGTGCGCTTCCGCCTCCAGATAGCCCTGCGCCAGATACAGAGCGCTGCTCAGGGCCGTCCCATACTGGACACTTTTCAATGCGTCTGCGGCGGAGCCAAGTGAACCCACGAATATGAAGACAGTGATCCACGCCGCCAGAACAGCTTCCACAACAGTCACCGCCGCACTCCTCCAACTCCGTTATGGTTCAGCGCATACCATCAACTTACCATGTGTGAGACCAGTCTCATTTCTCCGTACTGCATGTACAAAACGATATCTGCCACCCGCCCGGTTGGACTTACAAACCCAATCTGTCCGCTCTCGCTCACCGTTCCATAGTCGTCAAAACGCACTGTGGGTTCGGGCAAATGCACATACCCCTCGAAGTAAGTGGTTGGCCAGGCAAAGAGACGAAATTGTTCGACGCCCACCAGATCGCCGTACAGAAAATACCACCCCTGATCCGGCGCGAAACGCACCTCCTGATACTGCGCCAAGTCCTCCGCCCGCAACTGCTGACTGCGCAAATCGGACATGGTCTGCGAGGCAGTATTTTGCAGCGCCGACCAGTCATACAGCGCCATGATATTCGGAAGCGCGACCGCCGCCGCGATGGACCAGATCAGGAGGACCATAATCGTCTCAATGAGCGTAAATCCCTGATCGGACCGCACTCTAGTCACCCCCAAGAGAACCGTGAACCGTACAGGAGACAGTCGCCGCTGTGCCATTCGCCGAAATGGTGATGATGTAACTGCCGCCGCTCGGACAAGCGGGAATGCTGTCGAGATATCCGGCAGTGACTAAATCCTGCAAATCTCCCTGCACCGTTGTCTCCGCTGGAAACTGGTGTTCGTTCAGATAATATTCGGTCAAGGCTGCGCGAATCATGCGCTGGTTCCCTTCACAACCGGTCTTGGCCGCATTGACACCCGCAACCTGAAGATTCGGCAAGGTGATGGCCATCACAACTGAAACGACAAAAAGCGCCACCACCATCTCCACAAGAGTGAAACCTTCCTCCCGCTTCCTGAAACGCAACGCGCGCGCCATCGCCACCACCGCCTGTTTCATCCGTCGTCCCACCTTACGAGAGTTGTCTTACCAGTTGCATCATGGGCCACATGAGCAACATGGTTGCCAGGCCTACAATGCCGCCCAGAAAAAACGTCAGCGCTGGTTCTACGATGCGAAGCGTACGCTCAAACGAACGATCGAGATAAGTCTCCAGGTAGTGCAGCAGACGCTCGGATCCTCGTTCCAGGTCACCTGTCCGTTCCGCAAGCCGCATCATATCTTTGACCACAGAAGGCAGCAGAGACAGATTGGCGAGAGCGTCCGACAACGGGGCGCCGCCTTCTATCTCCATGGCCGCTTGCGTCCACATGTCTTCCATCTTCGCGGTATCCGCCCGTGCCATGACCCGCAGCGCCTGGAGCAGATCAATGCCCGCGCCAAGCAGCAGATTCAGCACTTCCATGCCTTCGCGCGCTTTCCACATCTGAATCAGGCTGCGACTCAGCTTCCATTTCAGCCCGAGCGCAAGCATACCCGGACGTACCGTCTGTCGCGCCGCCGCGCCGACTGCGGCCAACAGCGCCAAGACCGCAAGCGCCATGGGCAGCACAGTCGCGATCAGTCTGCTGGATGAAAACAGCAGTTCCGTCGGTGCACTCAGCTTGAGGTTCATCGCATGGTACATATTTTGAAAGTTAGGCATTACCACCGCAGCAAGGACGTAGGTAAGAACCACGCACAAAAACGTCAGCAATATCGGGTAGGCCAGCATCTTCACCAGGCGTGTACGATACTCGCGATTGCGTTCCAGGTGAAATCCCGTTCGGCCCGCAGCCAGAGCGACATCTCCCGCCAGTTCCCCCGCCTGCAAAAAACCCACGACGGACGCTGTGAATCCGATGGCGGCAAGCCCGTCTGAAAGTGATTGTCCGGACTCGACGCCCCGCAGTACTGTCTCCAGATCTTCCGCATGTGCGCCGTTGCGGGCGCGCAGAATCTGCAGGGCAAGCTGAAGATCAATCCCTGCTTGCAAAAGTTCACTCAGATCGACCAGCAGGTACTCCATAGCCAGTGCTGTCCATCTCCCCCTGCTCCGCAACGATAATCCCCCCTTCCTGCTCCGGTGTGCCTGGACCACTGTATACAGAGAGCCGCCGATCACCGCCCCGCTGATTCTGGATGGCCCGCAGTGAGTACGAATGAATTCTCTTACTATGCACCGCGCCAACGACTGCAACGATCTGATCCGCTCGCAGCAGTGAAAACACAGCGCGCCGACCGACGATCCCCAACCCGATGCAGTCGTCGCAGCCATGGCCGTGACAGCGTTCACACAAGATTGGGGCCAGCGTTTGCCAGATTACGAGTTGCAGTGCACTCGCAAGAAGGGACGCGTCGATGCCCAGTTCCAGTAACCGCAAAATCACTTGCTCGGCGCTGTCGGCATGAATCGTGCTGAGCATGAGGTGACCGATGAGCCCTGCGCGTACGGCGATCTGTGCAGTCGACTCATCACGGATTTCACCCACCATGAGCACGTCGGGATCCTGGCGCAGCGCAGTTCTCAAACCCTGTGCAAACGTGAGTCCCACGCGCTCGTCAACCTCAACCTGACTGTAGGCGTCAATGATTCGCTCAACGGGGTCCTCAATTGTCAGCACGGAAGCGCCCGCTTGGTTTCGTTCCGCCAATATCGCGTGCAGCGTCGTGCTTTTTCCAACACCAACGCGACCCGCCACAAGGATCATCCCACCCCTGGCAGCGGTTTTACGGAGCTCCTGCAGTTGCGCAGGCTCCAGTCCCAGTGAGCCGACGGTGCGCCACTGTGTATCCACCGGCAGCAGACGCGCCACGACGCGTTCACCCCTGACGGTGGGCATTGTCGCGACGCGGACATCTACGGCGCCGTGCGGAGTTTCCAGG
>JAKADD010000197.1:0-2271 GCA_021820825.1 Bacillota bacterium | reverse complement strand
AGGCGCACCTGACCATCCTGCGGCCGCCGCTGTTCTGCCAATGACATCCTTGCCAACACTTTTAACCGCCCAACCACCTGCCTCGGAACAGTCCGTGTCAAATGCGAGACTGCATCAGCGTCGATCAGCTTGCCGTGAATGCGAAAGCGAATGGCCAGGTGATCAGCGACAGGATCGAAATGAACGTCAGACGCGCGCAGCCATACCGCGATCGCGATGATCTCGTCAACTACCTCTCCGGCCATCGTCACCACTTGAAATCCCTCCTCCAGTGCATGGCGAGATCGCGTGCACAGACCAGTTCTGCAGCGCCAAAGAGTTGCAGAACTACAGTAGAACTACGCAAGAACTACGCAGCCTGTCCTGACCTCACAACGAACCTGTTCTAAGCTGTGGGGTCAACTCCTGTACACCATACGCTCACTGCGATAACACTTTGCAGATAAGCCCTCCAAGTGAGAAGTGCGTTGCCAGGCACGCCCGGCAGGTGCGCCGTGAGACATACAAAAGCCCTCCCGGTCAAGCGGGAGGGCTTTTGACAGACAGGGCGTTGCGTCGCATGGCGCAACGCCCTGTGATTGGCGCGGCGTCGCTTATTGCCCGCGCCCGCCCATGCACAGGCGCTGCGGCCAAAACGATCAAAACAGTCAAAACAATTTTATCAATATCTGTAATATCCTTGCGCGTCGGCTGATGCGGCAGAAGCGATCACCAGCGCTGCGCTGCGCGCGCCGTATCCCGTCGCTGTGCGCCGATATTGATACACTCGACAGACAGGCGCACCCTTGTGAAAATGCACAACGACGTGCAGTATATCGCGATACCCATAGGCATTTTGCAGATCGACTTGTGATGGCTCGTCGCTGCCGTCAGGATGACTGTGGACAGTTGCGACGACAGACTGCCCAGCGCGGTCGGCGCGCAGGATCGCGCGGGTCGCGTACTCCGCGCGCGCCTGATACCTACGCGACGACGGCAGCGCCCCTTCCAGCGGCACAAATTCAGCAGCGTAAAAAGCAACGCCGACGCGGTTCCCTATGAGAATCCCGCCGCTTTCAAAGGGCGCCCATTTGTCGACATAACGGCCGATCTCCTCGAGCACGGCGGCCGTCACCATCAGGGCGCTCTGGCCGCCTGCACCACACGGATCGCCTGTGCGCTCCACGCCAGCACTTCCTCGGCAACCGACATTGCGCGCATCTGCGCGAGAGTGAACCAGCCGCTGTCCTCCGATTCGTCATTGGCGACGATATCCGTGCCTGCGACAGGACGGGCGAAATAAATGAGATCAATATGCTGATGTCCTGGCGCAATGTCTTCCAGTTGAATCCCCGCCGGACGCGGCAGAGCGTGGTCGAATCCCTGCGGCTCCCGGTCAGCCACCAGTTCAACGCGCAGCCCGGTTTCCTCGAAAACTTCCCGAACGGCCGCCTGATCCGGCAATTCCGGCGCGTCAATATGTCCCCCCGGCGGAAGCCAGCGTTGCAGTTTGCGGTGAAACAGCAACAAAACCCGCTCGCCGTCCACAACGATTCCCGTCGCTACAAAGTCGCGCGTGACACCCTCGCTGCCCATAAACATCCACACTGCCTCCCCGCCGCAGTCACTCTACGAAGTCAAACTCCATATCCCCGACTCGAATCGTGTCTCCATCCTTCGCCCCGCGCGCCCGCAAAGCATCGTCCACGCCAGAGCGACGCATGATGGACTGAAATCGCTTGACCGCATCATACTGATCAAAATGCGTCATCGCAACCAGTCGGTCCAGTTCCGCGCTTTCCACGACGTACGCGTCCTGATCGCGCGAGATCACAAACTGCAGGCGCTCCGAACGCGCGCGATATACGACCTCTTCATCCGCATTCTGCACTGCGACCTGTTCCACAGCAACTTGGGCAAACACAAGATCGGCCGCTCGCCGCATCAGGATCTCAATTCCCATCCCTGTGGCGGCCGAGACTGGAATAATCTCCACTTCCGGCAAGCTTTTTTTAAACGCCTCCAGGTTTTCGGACGCCCCGGAAATATCCATTTTATTGGCCGCGACGACTTGCGGACGCTGCGCCAGCACCTCGTTGTAAACCACGAGTTCACGTTGGATCGCGTGATAGTCCGCCACTGGATCGCGCCCTTCCGCCGCGCCCATATCAATAACGTGAACCAGCACCTTTGTGCGTTCGATATGACGCAAAAATTCATGGCCCAACCCATGCCCCTCATGCGCGCCTTCGATCAATCCGGGCAGATCGGCCAGGACAAAGGACCGTTCAT
>JAKADD010000196.1 GCA_021820825.1 Bacillota bacterium | reverse complement strand
CAACGAAAACGGTGAACAGATCTTGCACAAAGTGCCTGGCCGCAACGACGTGTACAGAATCGGCGATCAGATCATTGCCAGAGAACGGCTGATTGGGCCGTATGCCCCCGATCATTCCTGAACCGGCGTTATCTGTCCCGTCTGGAGAACATCCGGCGCCATCTGTGGTTCGTCGCCCTGTGGTAGAGGTAATAGATGCCAACGACCAGAAAGAGCAGAAGAGCCACTTTGATGAGCAATGACAGAACGGCGCTAAAAACGATGAACGCGACATAGATTAGAAATATGGCTGCCACAAACTTGATGATGTCCAGTAACATTGCAATCTCCCCTTGTGAATTCCCTTGTGTATTGTCCATAGTTCCATCTTCCTACATCGTGGGCTGTGGGTCAATAGACGCTACTGGTTTATACGGACAAGAGTGAGATAAGTTTCATGCGCCGCCGCTGATTGACCCGGATCCTGCGCAGACACCGTCGCGGACTCATGGTATCGCACTCAATTGCGCACGCTATGCGTATGGCCAAGTGAAAGGGGTGAACCCTATGGAAGAGATAACAGCCCGCGAAGTCTTTGCGGGTATGAAAAGCAACTTTTTGACGGAGGCGGCCGGCGAACTGAGAGCCTCGGTGGCCTATGTGCTAAATGGCGATGGTGGCGGGGCGTGGACGCTGAAGGTGGCGGACGCCCAGGTGGAAGTGACGGAGGGTCTTGAAGGAAAGGTCGACGCCACAGTGACCACGAGCGCCGCTGATTTTGTCAGCGTGGTTCTTGGGAAACTGAATCCGGTATCCGCTCTGATGGCGGGAAAGATACGGATCGACGGCGATCCCTTTCTGGTACAGAAGTTGTTGGGACTGTTTCGGCAACCCAGGATTTCCTAGGAGCCAACAGAGTGTACGGCGCAGAAGACAGAATCTGACGCGGCACCTGGGTGTGGCGCAGAAGAGGGTGTGGCGAAGAGGGGTGTAGCATAGAAGACAGGGGCGCTTGCGCACCCCCGGCATCAATTGGCGACGTTTGGTCGAACGAGGTCGTTGCGCAAAATGGGAGCCCCGGAAGGGAAGTTTTGATCCACCACTCCACCGCCCTCGTCGGCCATGCGATCAACGCCTTCTGCAATATTTTCGTGCGCCGGTTGTGTGACTGACTCAACCGGGTCTACCGATTGTCTGTCTGTTTCTGGGTTCATTCTTGACTGCCTCCTTTCGCGAATGTGGTATAATTTGATACTGGGAAGGCTTTGGATACCTCTACACCATAGCATGCGAACTTGGCAATAGGTTTATGTGGAGGGGCGGCCGTACACTTGTTTCCATAACAAAGTGGGGCGCGGCCTGTCTTATGAGCAAAGCGAGGGTAAAAGGGATGAGCATTCATAACGATCCGTTTGCGGCAAGAAGCGAATTGACTGTACACGGACAGCATTATCAGTACTACCGGATTGCGCGCCTTGAAGAACTGGGCGTTGGCGCAGTGTCGCGTTTGCCATTTTCGATCAAAATTCTCCTGGAGAGCGTTTTGCGAAAACTTGATGGGTACGTCATTACAGAGGATCATGTGCGTCAGATTGCCAACTGGAACGCAGCGCAACCCGATCAGTCGCAGGAAGTTCCATTCATGCCTGCGCGCATCCTGCTTCAGGATTTCACGGGCGTACCGGTGGTTGTTGATCTGGCCGCGTTGCGACAGGCTGTGCATCGTCTGGGCGGCGATCCGAAGAAAATCAATCCGCTCGTACCCGTCGATCTGGTGATCGACCATTCGGTGCAGGTGGACAGTTTTGGTCAGGCGGATTCCTTGCGCATCAACACCGATTTCGAATTTGAACGCAATGATGAACGGTATAAATTTTTGCACTGGGCGACGAAGGCATTTGAGAATTTTCGGGTGGTGCCGCCTTCCACTGGCATTGTTCATCAGGTCAACCTGGAGTATCTGGCGTCTGTGGTGCAGGTGCGCCAGGACGAACACGGAATGGTCGCGTTTCCCGATTCTCTGGTGGGAACAGATTCTCACACGACGATGATCAATGGCTTGGGCGTGCTCGGCTGGGGTGTGGGCGGGATTGAAGCGGAGGCTGGGATGCTCGGGCAACCGCTTTATTTTATGACGCCGAAAGTCGTGGGATTCAGACTGACCGGGCGCTTGCCGGAAGGTTCAACAGCCACCGATCTGGCGCTCACCGTGACCAATATACTTCGCGCCAAAGGCGTCGTCGGGCAATTTGTCGAATTTTTTGGCCCTGGGCTCAGTGCGATTACACTCGCAGACCGCGCGACGATTGCCAATATGTCGCCGGAGTACGGAGCGACGATGGGCTTTTTCCCTGTCGACGCAGAAGCGCTCAATTACCTTCGCAACACGGGGCGCACTGAAGAACAGATCGCTCTGGTGGAGGCGTACGCCAGAGCGCAGGGACTGTTTCGCACCGACGAGACCCCGGATCCGGTATTCACGGATGAGGTGACGCTTGATCTCTCCACGGTGACGCCTTCTTTGGCCGGACCCAAGCGCCCGCAGGACAGGGTGGAACTGTCTGCGATGAAAAACCAGTGGCGGCAGGTGTTGCGCGCACCTCTCAAAGAAGGTGGATTCGGTCTTGGCGAAGAGCAACTGGCGAAAACTGTCACTGTGACTCAGGCTGATGGTTCCAGCTCTGACATGAAGACTGGTGCAATCGCCATTGCCGCGATTACGAGTTGCACCAACACTTCGAACCCATCGGTCATGCTGGCCGCCGGACTGTTGGCAAAAAAAGCCGTCGAACGCGGCCTGACGCGGCGCCCGCATGTGAAAACCAGTCTGGGGCCGGGCTCGCTTGTTGTGACTCAGTACCTTGAGGATTCCGGAACCATGCCCTATTTGGAGCAACTCGGATTTCAGGTCGTGGGCTACGGCTGCACAACATGCATCGGCAACAGCGGCCCACTGATTCCTGAAGTCGAGGAGGCCGTTCGTGCAGAGGAATTGACTGTAGCCGCCGTGCTCAGTGGAAACCGCAACTTTGAAGGCCGTATTCACCCTCTTGTAAAGGCAAACTATCTTGCTTCGCCGCCGCTCGTGGTCGCCTATGCGCTCGCTGGCACAGTGGATATCGACATGATGAACGACCCGCTCGGCCATGACAGGGATGGCAATCCAATCTATCTGCGGGATATCTGGCCGACGTCGCAGGAGGTGGAGCAGGCCATTTCGTCCTTTGTGCGTCCGGAACTGTTTAAAACCAAGTACAGCAACGTGCTGCGTGGCAATGAACGCTGGAACGCACTGCCCACACCTGAGGGAGAGCTCTATGACTGGGATCCTGAATCGACGTATATACAGGAACCGCCATTCTTTATCGGCCTCTCTCCCGAGGCGCCTGCGATTCGGCCAATCACGGGCGCGCGCGTCCTGGCGCTGCTTGGCGACTCGGTTACGACCGACCACATCTCGCCGGCGGGAGCGATCAATCCGAAGAGTCCTGCGGGCCAGTTTCTGCAACAGCGCGGAGTGAGCATCCATGACTTCAACTCCTATGGATCAAGGCGCGGCAATCACGAGATCATGATGCGCGGAACATTTGCAAACGTGCGGATTCGCAACGAGGTCGCTCCCGGAACCGAAGGGGGCGTGACCACCTATATTCCCGAGGGCGATGTCATGTCGATTTTCGACGCAGCCATGAAGTATGAGGCAGCGGAGCGTCCGACTGTCGTCATTGCCGGGAAGGAATACGGTACGGGCAGTTCCCGCGACTGGGCGGCGAAAGGCACATTCCTGCTCGGCGTCCGGGCGGTTATTGCGGAGAGCTTTGAACGCATTCACCGGAGCAATCTGGTGGGTATGGGCGTGCTGCCCGTTCAACTCGACGCTGGAGTCAGTTGGAAGAGTCTCGGGATCACCGGGTCTGAGCTCTTTACGATTCCTGGGGTGGACGATTCGTTGAAGCCGAGTCAGCGTGTGACTGTACGAGGCGAACGCCCTGATGGATCGGTGCTCACGTTTGCGGCGACTGTCCGTCTGGACAGCGCAATCGAGGTGGACTATTACCACAACGGCGGAATTCTGCAAATGGTGCTGAGGCATCTGATGCAGTGATGCGGCAGCAGATTCACGGCTGACGTCGGGCAATCGCAAAGCCTGTGCGGCAGTACAATCAGCATGGTTGCCAGCAACAAAGGAACACCCCCATCACCGCTCTGGGAGCCGGAGATGGGGGTGTTCCTATAGTAGTATCTCTGGCCTTAGCCTGCGCTGTGGTGCGCGGGCGCATGCAGTTTGGTGACAGTTTTGTGGAGTACGCCCGAGGGCTTCTTCAACAGGGTTCTGTCGGATATGGACTGCAGGGTTGTGGGCGAGCCGCTGTTTTTGATGTAGGTGACCGTGAGCAGGTCTCCAGGCTGTACGAACGGCACCACATTGGGGTTCAGCGACAGGGACGCCCGAAACGCGTTGCCGCCGATCAGGTAGAGCCAGTACTCTTTGACCGTGGCGCCGCTTGCGCCGCTGGACTCAAGAGAGGTGGCCACGCGCGTGACATAACCGGTGAGATGCACCAGTCCTGGAATGGCGGAGCCAGGCGTCGTTGTTCCCGCCAGATACGATTGCCACGCTGTGAAAGCGCTGTTGAGCGACGAGGCGATGATTGGTTGCGTCGTATTGCGGGGATCGGCGAGCGCCACTTCCTGAACGATGCCCGACTGATTGATCACTGGCGCAATATAGCCCAGAGCGCCCGCCACGTTATAGAGCAGCGGCCTGCCAGAGCTCAGTGTGCTGTTGAGCGTTGCGCCGTTTATCCGCTGCGTGACGGCCAGATCGTTTTGTACGCCGGTAAAGGCCGTGTAGGTTACCTGATTGGTCTCGGCGTCGACGAGGATGATTCCCGACAGGGAATTGTCCGCGCTGTTTGGCGACGTCATGGGGATCTCCCAACCGAGTCCCCCGTTGCCCAGAAGTACGTTGTAAGGGGTGGCGTGAACAGGTTCCGTCGTGAGTTGATGCGTAAATGTCGAGGCGATAAAACCCGCCCGATCCCAGCCGAAGCGTTTGGCCTCGTTCTGGGCAAAATTGGGGCCGACGATTTGGCTCACCCAACTGGGTTGAGTGTGCAATCGGTAGAAAACGACGTGACCTGTGGTGGGATTGGTGAGCGCGCTGCCCACAAGAACACGGGTAACGAGTCCGGACAGACCGGGCGCCGGAGCGTAGAGCGAGGTCACCCAGTACCCCTGACCCTGGGGACTCAGTTCCCAATCGGATGTGCCGATGTACAGAGTGGGGAAGTTCTGGTACAGGATTCTTCCCAGATTGTATCCAAACCCGGCGTTGGGAGTGATCTGATAGGATTGACCGAGAACAAGCGCAGGCTTCGCGTTCGGATTGCTGGCGGATGTCCACACATACCCTGGCGTCGTGTGTTTTGTCAGCCAGATCAGGCCGTTGTTATAGTCGAGCGGAGACGTCCAGACCAACTGGCCATGATATCTCACCAAGGACAGCCCCTGATTGGAGACATGATACTGCGGGCCGAGTCCGCCAATGCTGTT
>JAKADD010000195.1 GCA_021820825.1 Bacillota bacterium | reverse complement strand
TCACTCTTCTGATGATAGGCCGCGCTCGCGCCGCTGATGCGCACGCGCCATAGTTTAATCAGTCAGTTCTGCGCGCTGTGCCAATAGATCGCGCGGAAGCGTTTCAAACATCTGGTCGATCAGGCCAGGCACTGTCATGCCCTGATACTCGTCCGCCTTCTTGAGCGCTTCGTTCACTGCCGTTTTCGCTTCCTCTATAACAGTTTCCTCGTCTTCTTCAGACCACAGATCGCGCTGCGCAAGATAGTTGCGAAAACGCACGAGAGGGTCCTTCAGTTGCCACTCTTCCTCAAGCTCTTTGCTGCGATACCGCGTCGGGTCATCGCCGCTCATCGTATGGGGGCCGTAGCGGAATGTGACTGTCTCAATCAAACTTGGCCCGCCGCCCTCGCGGGCGCGTTCAACAGCCTGTTTCATCGCTCCATATACGGCCAGGACATCCATGCCATCCACCTGCACCCCGGGGATGCCGGCGGCGGCGGCCTTTTTGGCCAGAGTCTCCGCAGCCGTCTGCAACCTCACAGGAACTGAGATTGCAAACTGATTGTTCTGGACAACAAAGACAGTCGGTGTCTGGAAGGCGCCGGCAAAATTGATGCCTTCGTAGAAATCGCCCTGGGATGTGCCCCCGTCACCGATGTAAGTGAAGGCAACGCGTTTCTCTCCTTTTAGCTTGAAAGCCATGCCAACGCCGGTTGCCTGAACGATCTGTGCGCCAATGATGATCTGCGGGATCAGCACATTGACGCCCTCTGGAAACTGTCCGCCGTGCTGATGGCCCCTTGAATACAGAAAAGCCTGGTAGAGCGGCCATCCGTGCCAGACAGCCTGCGGTACATCGCGATAGCTCGGCAACAGAAAATCAGCTTTCTCAGTCGCCGCCTCACTACCAATCATGGAAGCCTCCTGACCGGACACAGGGGCGTAAAATCCCAGTCGCCCCTGTCTGGTCAACTTGACGGCGCGTTGATCCCACACTCGCGTGAAGACCATTTTGCGCATCAGTTCGCGCAACGCTTCAGCAGTCAGTTTGGGCAGCAAATCAGGGTTGACAACTTTGCCTTTTGAGTCGAGAACCTGCAGGTATGGCAGCGGCTTCGCCGGTGCTATTGCGCTCATTGTCAGATCACCTCGGATAATCAGTTCTTGTGATTCCGAAAAATCGTCAATCGATATCCCGGATTAGATAATACAGACCCTCAATGTAGTATAATACAGATTGAAAAAAGTTGCGAACCTTCTTTTCATTAGAACATTTTTCTGTTGCATATCTGAAACAACGAAAGGAAGCACACCATGGCCGAAACCAGGTACACGAAGCGCAGAATTGAAGGGCACACCCTATACAGTGCTCATTTATCCGAAGATCGAACCATCAAAGTGTATCTTCCCCCAGAGTTTGACGGGCGGCGCCTGTACCCTGTCCTGTACTGTCACGACGGCAATGAATTTTTTTCACTCGGTCGCATCGCCACCATTGCCAATGAACTGATCACGTCCGGCCTGCTGACCCCGCTGATCATCGTTGGCATTGCTGTAAACAGGGATCAGCGCACCGAGGACTATTCGCTGTCCGGAAACAGGCACGAGGCGTATGTGCGATTTGTGACAGAAGAATGCATCCCGTTTGTCGAGCGCCTTTACCCCATCTCCCAAGAGAAGTCGGCGCGGGCCATGGCAGGAATCTCCCTCGGCGCCGTGGCAACTCTTCACCTTGCGCAGCGCATGGGTGCGCGCCTGCCGAACGTGTTGCTGTTTTCAGGCGCCTATTACGATCCTTTTCTGCAGTTTATCACAGAGCAAAAAACAGCAGAAGGATTTTCCGCATACATGATCGTCGGTTTGGCGGAAACAACCGTGGAAACTCCCGCAGGCGCATACGATTTTTTGACGGCCAACCGGAACATGAAAACGATCCTGGAGGCGCAGGGTGTGGCAGTCGCATATCGGGAAGAGGAAGGCAAACACATTTGGGGATTCTGGCAGCGCCATCTGCCTGACGCATTGCAGTGGCTGAGCGGTCAATTGCCTGCTCCAAGCTGAAAGCATTAAAAATGCAGCCCAGAGAGACCCGCGGCAATCCCTGCCGTGATCGCGCCGACCAGCATTGCCACGGGCAGGGTGAGGCCCCATGCGGTGAACAGCAGGGCGGCCTTGCTGCGATTCACCCGCTGATGGCGTAACGTATGGCCGACGCCAATCAGGGCGCTGCCGAGTGTCTGCGTCGTGCTTACAGGACCTCCGAGAGCCGCTGCAGCCACGACAACGACCGCGGCTCCCGCCTGGATCGATACGACATGTTTTGGTTTCAATTGGTAAAAAGCGCCGCCCACCGTCTTCGCGATTCTTTGCCCGCCAACTACACAGCCAATCATCCAGACTCCAAGCGAAGCGAGAACAATGGCAGGCGTGACCGCAAACGTCGCGGCGCGGTGACTGATCAGGAGCAGCAACGCCGCCAGCCCCAACGCTTTTTCAGCGTCGTTGGCGCCATAGGCGACACCCTGTATGAAGGACAGCAGATAGGAGAGTTTGATCCACACAGGTCGCCATGCCCGTTCACTGGCATTGCGAACTCTGCGTTCTACTCGATACAGACCCGCGCCTGCGAAAAACCCGAGTGTGATGGACAGCCCCACTGACAGCACCGTCATAAAAAAACCGTGCCAGTGAATGGACGGGAGACCCAATGACACCCAGGCCGTTCCCATCAACCCACCCACCAGCGCAAGCGATGTGCTGGTGGGCATCCCGATGAACCAGCTGAGCGTCAGGGTAATGAGCGTTGCGATCAGCGCCTCGTTCAGCACGTATAGATCGCCAGCCTTGAGTACAATGATATCACGGCCGATCGTATGCGCCACGCCAGCGCCCAAAATGAGCGGACCCAGCGCAATACCGACGACCAGCAGAGAAAAGGACAACCACGGTTTTGGAACCGCCTGCTGAAACAGACCAAGCAGGTTGCCGCCGTCGTTCCACCCGGAAATCGCCTGAAACATGGCGAGCAACAGAAACGCCCAAATCATGGTGTCACCTCACAAGTTGCTAAAGTGTTCCTGCCCGCCGGAACCGAATACTGTGTCGCTGCTCAAACACGGCGGCGCGTAGCGGTACATATAGCGCCTGAATAATGCCTCAGACGCTATATCTGGAATCACTGCGCCTTGCATCGCGGACTTTATCACTGCTCCCCTAGCCCTGAACGTGGAGTACTCCCGGTTTGTAGAGGTCTCGGTCGCTCCAGTAGCTTTCGCGCCAGCAGTCGGCGATCTCGGCTTGCGTCTCCGCCGCACTCCAGCCGCATAGAGCCGCCATCTCGGCCGCGACCTCCTCGAGAGCCCGCACCGCCTCGTAGCCGCCAAACCAGCCCAACCCTGTTCTGCGCACAATGACATCAGAAAGGTGGACCGCCATTTCGCACTCCACCAGGTACCGGAGTTCCCCACGCAGCAGCGGCACCTGAGGGGCGATGCGACAGGCCTCCGCCGCATTGCCGTACAGCGCGACGCGCCCCGCCTCATCCCCATACCGGCGCGCCAGCATCTCGCCGTCCTCTGCGCTCACTCCGGCCAAAGCGTACAGACGGGCGGACTCTTCCTTGATCCAGTCAGCCATCCCTTTCGGCGGGATCGACAGGCCGCCGGGAAGCGGGGCAACCGACGAGAGAGTTTTCGCCCGTTCCGTCAGCAAGGCGCTGACGCCGCCCAGCCGGTCCGCCAACTCCGTATGTTCATAGACCGTATCCATGACTTCTTCCGCCATTTTGCGCCAGGCGGTCAATTTCCCGCCCGCAATGGTTACGAGTCCCGAAGGAGAGACCCCTATTTGATCCCGCCGCGATACGTCTTTCGATGCTTTTCCGGGTTCATACACCAGCGGCCGAACGCCCGACCACTGGCCAATGATATCGGAAGGTTCGGCCCGCAGCCCCGGAAACACACCGTTCACCAGGTCGAGCAAATACTCCACATCGCGCTCCAGAATGTCCGGATGGTACAGATCCCCCTGGTACAGTTCATCAGTCGTGCCGACGTAAGTACGGTCCTCACGCGGGATGATGAACAGCAGGCGCCCGTCTGGCGTCTGGACCGCGAGCGCATGGTCAATGGGGAAGCGCGTCCGCGAAAACACAATGTGTACGCCGCGACTGTGCAGGATTTTGGACTCTGGCGCAGTTCCATGCTCCGTGCGCCCTGCGCTGTGCATCTGCTGGCTTCCCTTTGCGGGCGGCGCAACGCGGTCGAATTCTCTGACGTCTTCAATCCAGGGGCCCGTCGCGTTGATCACGATTTTTGCCCGCACTTCGACGTTGCGTCCGGTTTCAAGATCCTGCGCCCGCGCCCCGCACAAGGCGCCATCCTCGTAGAGCAGTCCGGTGACAGGCGCGTAGTTGAGACTCACCGCTCCGAGTTCCTCCGCCGCGCGCAAAACGGTCACCACACACCTCGCGTCGTCCGTGAGGTACTCGTGATAGAGTACGCCGCCTGTCAGCCCGTCAGGATTGATCTGCGGCTCAAGCTGCAGCACCTCCTCCTCTGACAGCACCACACGCTGTTCGCCAGGATCGACCTGCGCAAGTTTGTCATATAGCCAAACCGCCGTACCCATCGCAAACTTTCCGTATTTCATATTGCGATAGATCGGCAGCAGAAAGGGCAGCGGATGGACCAGGTGCGGCGCCAGTCGCTGCATGCCCTCCCGCTCTCGCCCGCCTTCGCGCACCAGCAGAAATTCCGCCCGCTCCA
The DNA here is from genome assembly GCA_021820825.1 of Bacillota bacterium. The sequence goes on along the minus strand of JAKADD010000195.1, from coordinate 789 downwards.
GATAACGCAGGCCGCCGTGAAAAAGCTTTGTCGATCGGCTGCTCGTACCTGCGGCGAAGTCTTTCGCCTCCAGGAGCGCCACCCGCAGTCCAGCCAGACTCGCTTCACGCGCAATGCCCGCGCCCGTAATTCCGCCGCCGACGATCAGCACGTCAAAGACCACAGACTCCATGTACGCCATCCGGTTTTCACGCGCATTGCGCGACAGCGCCAACCCGTGCATAATCGAACACCCGCCTCTCTGTTCGCGCGACTGTCGCCCCACCCCCAACCCTTCCTCAGGATCGAATGCTCACGACAGCATCTTTTGACAGGATAATACGTCATCCGTAAACAATGCATCCACGCCACAATCCACCATGTATTCCAGATCAGCGGTGTGATTGACTGTAAACGGACGCACGAGAAACCCCCGCGCATGACATTCTCTCACCAGATCAGGCGTTACGGTGGGAAAATACGGATGCAACGCCCTGGCCCCCAGATGCGCGGCGTACAGCCAGGGGTCCACCATGTGCTCCATGTAGAGTACACCGGTGTCCACTTGCGGCATGAGAATCTTCCAGTTCCGCAGACTGTGGTGGTTAAATGAGGAAATCGTCACATCGCTCGCGTAGCGAAACTGTTTGACCGCCTGCGCGATTTTGGTTTCTATGCCGACCACTGCGGAATCATCCGCCTTTACTTCGATATTGACCATAAATCCAGCCCGGCCCCGCTGCTCCAGAAGTTCGAGCACCTCATCCAAAAGAGGGATCTGCGCGTCTGGCACACCTGCGGTCAATTGCC
>JAKADD010000194.1 GCA_021820825.1 Bacillota bacterium | reverse complement strand
CCTGTTCCGGTTGAGGATCCGAACGATCTTGCAGGCGTCAACGACCGGGTGCAACTGGCCGATGTCGAGGCGCGCATGAAAACCAGGATTCTCAGAGAGCACATGAAGCGCGGGGTAACGGTCGTCGATCCGGCTTCCACATACGTTCAGGCGGATGTGGAGATTGGACGCGATACAGTGCTCTGGCCTGGAACTTCGCTGGAGGGGCAGACTGTAATCGGCGAAGACTGCGTCATCGGACCGCACGCGCGCCTGGTTGATGTGCTGGCTGGCGCGGGTGTTACTGTGCAGTCATCGCTCGTCATGGACAGTCGACTCGGCGACGGGGCTTCTGTGGGGCCTTACGCCTATATCCGTCCCGGCAGCGACATTGGTGCGGGCGCGAAGATCGGGAACTTTGTGGAAATCAAAAAATCCACTGTCGGCGAGGGAACGAAAGTGAGTCATCTGAGCTATATTGGCGACAGTGAAATTGGATCGCGGGTCAATATCGGGTGCGGCGTGGTGACGGTGAACTATGACGGCTACAAAAAAAACAAAACTGTCGTTGGCAACGACAGTTTTGTGGGATCAAGCGTGAATCTGATCGCGCCCGTGCATGTTGGCAGCGAGGCGTATATCGCCACGGGCTCAACGATCACAGACGAGGTGCCGGACGGCGCGTTTGCCATCGCCCGCGAAAGACAGACAACCAAACCTGAATATGCGGTCAGACTGCGCATGAAACTTAAAGAACGCATCCGACAGGGATTGAAGTGAGACCAGGGAGTGTGGAAGTATTGGGTTATGCAGACCCCAAGTTAAAGCTATTTACTGGCAATTCCAATCCGGAGTTGGCCAAAGAAGTCGCGCACGCGATCGGCATCGATCTTGGACGATGCCAGATCGATCGCTTTCGCGATGGCGAGGTGCAGATTAAACTCGGGGAAAGCGTCCGCGGCTGCAGCGTATTTGTGGTGCAGCCGACATCCGCGCCCGTCAATGAACATCTCATGGAACTGTTGATTACGGTGGATGCGCTCAAACGCGCGTCGGCAGCCAGCATCAACGTGGTGCTCCCGTATTACGGCTATGCGCGCCAGGATCGCAAGGCGCGGGCGCGCGACCCGATTACAGCAAAGCTGATCGCCGATCTGCTTCAGACTGCGGGTGTTTCACGGGTGATCTGCATGGATCTGCATGCGGGTCAAATCCAGGGATTCTTCAATATTCCGCTGGACCATCTCTTTGGATTGCCAATTCTAAGCAATTATTTCCAAAAAAAACAGTTGAAGGACATCGTGGTTGTATCGCCCGACTTGGGCGGAGTGACGAGAGCCCGTCAGTTGGCAGAACGTCTGGGCGCGAATATCGCCATTATCGACAAGCGGCGGCCTGAGCCCAATGTGGCTGAAGTGATGAACATCATTGGCGACATAGAAGGCCGAACGGCGGTCTTGATTGATGATATGATTGACACGGCGGGTACGATCACTCTCGCGGCAGAAACACTCATCGAACACGGCGCGAAAGAGGTCTACGCGTGCTGTACGCATCCCGTTCTGTCTCCGCCCGCCGCACAGCGTCTGGCGGCTTCGCCGATCAAGGAAGTGGTGGTCACCAACACCATTGCGCTCAGGGATGAGCAGCGCATTGACAAGTTGGTGGTGCTGTCCGTCGCGGAGATTATCGCAGAGGCGATTTTACGGGTTCATGAGATGCGCTCCATCAGCGAACTGTTTGATTGACGGCGCGGATTCGGGAGGGAAACGAAGTGTATGGCCAAACTTATTGTCGGCCTCGGAAACCCCGGCAAACAGTACGCACAGACTCGACACAATGTTGGATTTTGGTGCATTAGGAGGATAATGGTAACAGTTCGCGCGGAAGTCGCCAAAGAAAAATGGCGATCTTTGGTTGCCGAAGCGACCATTCAGGGAGAACGCGTGTACTTGCTCCAGCCGCTGACCTACATGAATCTGAGTGGGGAGGCGGTGCGCGCCGCCATCGACTTTCTGAAGCTGGAGAATCTGCAGCGCAACCTGATTGTCGTCTATGACGATATGGATTTGCCCGTGGGGAAGATTCGCCTGCGTGAGAAAGGAAGCGCCGGCGGGCACAATGGAATGAAATCAATCATTGAACATCTGGGCACAGAAGCGTTCCCGCGAATACGGATCGGGATTGGGCGCCCGGAGTTTGACATTGTGGTGACAGATTATGTGCTGTCGCGCTTCTCCGGTCCGGAGCGCAGTATCGTTGAAACAGCGGTTATCCGCGCTGCGGACGCTGCTGTGGCTGCTTGCACAGTACCATTTGCGACAGTGATGAACGTGTTTAATTCGGCTGGTTAGACCCCATACTACCAGAAGAGCCTGTTCAAAAAGGGGTCAGGTAAGACCCGCGCAGTGCAAGGAAGCGAGCCAAGAATGCGGACTGAGCGTACGATTTGGGTGCGTGAGGGAGCATTCTTGGCTCTGACGCCGCAATGCGCCGGGGAGTTCTGACCCCTTTTTGAACTACCTCCAGAAGATGCAGCGATAGTGGGGTGCGTTGGCGATGGATGTCGTATACTATTGTAAGCACTGCAAGTCATTGCTCGGAACGATCGATTCGACGAAGACTTCGATGGAAAGTTTGGGATTTTCCATTTTGACGCCTGAGGAGCGGTCGGATATCATGGAGTTTGACGCCGTCAGTCAGACGATTTATGTCAAGACGGTTTGTGAATACTGTGAAACAGCGCTCCGCCAACATCCGGAGCTATTGTTGACGCCTACGCCGCTTCAATAAGGGTCTGGCGCGGTGCCGGGAGCCTTCGTTCATGAATGGATCAAGCTTGTCCAGGCTGTGTATATAGACGCGGTACTGGCCTTTGGCGCTCTGCAAAGGCCTTTTGCGGCTGGCTGTTTTGCGTTGCGGCGAGCAGCGCCTGAGTGTATCTGGGGGGATGGGCTTGCGGGAACTCGTTGAGTATTTTATGAAGACGGACGATGTGACATCTTTAACGCGCGGGTATGCCAAAGGATCCACGCAACAAGTGGCGGCCGGTCTGTCCGGTTCTGCCAGGAATTTGCTGTACGCCGCTCTGGGTTGTTGCGGCAACCCACTGTTAATTGCGACCCATTCCATGCAAATTGCTGAAGCGGTGGTGTCTGAACTGAGCGGTTTGCTGGGGGAAGACGCCGCGCTGCTGTTTCCCGAACGAGAACTTTCCCACAGCGATCTGATTGCCTACAGTCCAGAACTCGCCGGACTTCGTCTGCAAACTCTGTCCGCGCTTGTCAAGGGGGAAGCGCGGATTGTCGTGACGACAATCCGCGGGTTCCGGCAGCCGCTGGTTCCGCCCGCTGAGTTGACTGGCGCGGTGCTGCAGATTGGCGGCGGCGACGTAATCCGGTTGACGGAGATGGCCCAGCGCCTTGTGGCGATGGGCTATGAGCGCTGCGATATTGTGGAGACAAGAGGCCAGTTCAGCATTCGCGGCGGGCTGATCGATGTGTATCCGCTCTTCGGATCGCCGATTCGTGTTGAACTGTTTGACGACGAGGTCGATTCGGTCCGGTTTTTTGATGCGGAGACGCAACGTTCGTTTGACCAGATTGGGAGTGCGTCGATCTGGCCGGCGCGGGAACTGATTTCGTCCGCAGCGCAGATGGCGGCGGTCGCCGATCAATTGCAGGCAGGTCTCAACAGGCATCTGCAAAAGATTCAGGCGCACGAAATATCCGAAAACTTGCAGCGGCACATCGGCCGTGATATTGAGCGCATGCGCGACGCCGTTCAGTTTCCCGGTTTGCTCCGTTATGCGTCATTGTTCCACTCCGCGAAATGTACACTGGCTGATTATTTATCCGCTCAGACGCTGATTGTCTACGACGAACCGACGCGTTTGCGTGAAACCATGGAACGTGTGGTCCTGGAGGAAGCCGAGTGGACGACAGCGGCTCTGGAACACGGAGAAATCCTGCCGGGACTTGTCGAAGAGCTGGACCTGGAGCGGATATTTTCGGGGTCCGGACGCAGGCAACTGTTTGCAAGCCTGTTTCCGCGCCACATCCAGGGCCTCCCGGAGATCCCGGTTGTAAATTTTGCGATGCGCTCCCTGCAGCAGTTTCATGGTCAGTTGCCGATTTTGAAAACCGAGTTGACCCGTTTCAAAAAAACAAATCAGCATGTGCTGTTTGTCGCGGCAAGTGAAGAACGCGCAGAACGGATGCTGCGCGTTCTTGAGGACTTTTCCGTTGCGGCGGAGCGACGGTCGCGCTTTGAGTACGGGGGAACCATGCCGATCCTGATTGTCGGAGGGCTTGCGAGCGGGTTTGAACTGCCAGGCGCACATCTGGTTGTGATCACAGAAAATGAAGTTTTTGTAAATAGACGGCGCGCGCGCAAAATTCGCTCCGATGCGTCGGAAGCGGCGCGCATCAAGAGTTACCAGGATCTCCACAGCGGCGACTTTGTCGTGCATGTCAGCCACGGCATCGGCAAGTACATGGGCATCGAAACACTTTCGATCGACGGCAACCACCGGGACTATCTGCATCTTCATTATGCGGGAAACGATAAGCTGTACGTTCCCGTGGATCAGATCAACCTGATTCAAAAGTATCTGGGCAGTGAGGAAAAAGAGCCGCGTGTACATCATTTGGGGGGTTCTGATTGGGCGCGTACGAAGAGCAAGGTGCAAAAATCGGTAAAAGATATTGCGCAGGAACTGATCAAACTGTACGCGCAGCGGGAGACCACGCTTGGCCACGCCTTCAAGGCCGATACGGAATGGCAGCGCGATTTTGAGGCCATGTTTCCTTACGAAGAGACCCCGGATCAGTTGCGGGCGATTTCAGACATCAAAAAAGACATGGAAAAAGGCCGCCCCATGGACAGGCTGCTGTGCGGCGATGTTGGGTACGGGAAGACAGAGGTTGCGATTCGCGCGGCTTCCAAGGCGGTATTTGACGGCAAGCAGGTGGCCATACTCGTTCCGACGACGATTCTGGCGCAGCAGCATTATGAGACATTTCGGGAACGCTTCGCCGGGTTTCCCGTGACCGTTGAGGTGTTGAGTCGTTTTCGCTCGAAAGGCGAGTCAACCAAGGTTCTGGACGGTATTCGCAAAGGTATTGTCGACATTATTATTGGCACACATCGTATCCTGCAGAAGAATATCCAGTTCAAGGATCTGGGTCTGCTTGTCGTGGATGAGGAACAGCGTTTTGGGGTATCTCACAAGGAGAAGCTGAAACAGTTGCGCAGCAACGTTGACTGCCTGACTCTCACGGCGACTCCCATCCCGCGCACACTTCATATGTCCATGGTCGGCGTGCGGGATTTGTCGGTTATAGAAACACCTCCGGAGAACCGTTTCCCTGTTCAGACGTATGTGGTAGAATATAACGATGCTTTGTTGCGCGAGGCGATTGAGCGGGAGATTGGCCGGGGTGGACAGGTCTATGTTCTGTTCAATCAGGTGCAGGGAATTCAGTCGATCGCGGATCGGGTTGCCCGTCTGGTTCCTGAAGCGCGTGTGGCGGTTGGCCATGGACAGATGCCGGAAAATGAACTG
>JAKADD010000193.1:1727-5548 GCA_021820825.1 Bacillota bacterium | reverse complement strand
GGCGGAGGACCACGAACACAGACTGTCAGGGCGCTCGACCTGATCCTGGGGAAGTTGTCGCAGCAAGGGTACACATTCGTGACAGTCGGACAGATGATCAAAGAATGGAAAGACTATCGACCCTATCGCAATCCATCACAACTTCATCGTGAAATACACCAGCGCACCTCCGACAGACAGAAGCAGCAGCAGGAATCCCCCCGTGGCGCCGAGCCTGTTCTGACGGCGCCACAGCCACATTGAAAAATTGAACAGATAGACGCCGCTCCCGAGTGAAACCAGAAAAGCGACGAAAAACGTTCCGAATCCCACGCCCACGCCTCCTATCAGAGCCTGTTCAAAAAGGGGTCAGGTAAGACCCGCGCAGTGCAAGGAAGCGAGCCAAGAATGCGGACCGAGCGTACGATTTGGGTACGTGAGGGAGCGTTCTTGGCGCTGACGCCGCAATGCGCCGGGGAGTTCTGACCCCTTTTTGAACAACCTCTATCCCGAAAAATCGCCGTAGGCGAATTTTCATCCCGGTTGTTGGTGGCGCGCAAGCGCCATGGAAGTCTATCAGGGAGATCGCAAAAATACGCGCCCACGCGCGCGCAATCTCCCACTGCCTTTGCGAAATGTCTGCGCTTCCCGGGGCGCGCCTGTTTCTTTGCCGCGGCGCTTGCGCCGCCAGTCCACAAGCGCCGCGGCAACCGCCAGCAGCGTGGGCAGCAGGACGCCCACGAGCCAGCCGTACGGTTCGAACACGGCGGCCGACAAGGCCAGCACCGCAGGAAAATCAGGCGGCAGGAACGACAGCACGTAGAGTTGCAGCGTGACGGGCGCCAACAGGGGTCGATACAGCGGCATACCAAACCCGAGCGCGTACAGATACGCAACCATCCACAATCCGAATCCCATTTTAATCACGGCGGCGGCCGTCCAGAGAAATACGAAAATCGCTTCGAGACGCTGCACAAATCGGCCCACATAAATCACTCTTGCGAGTTGGTACAGGGGAAAGGGCACATTGCCGGACTCCGCCGCAGTGAAGGTGCCCAGAAACACCACCAGCACAATGCTGAAAATCACGGCCGTGACGACTGTGCTGATGACCCCTACATAAAGAAAATGATCCCGATCCCGCAGCGTCGGGTAGAGAATGGATAAAAACAGCACATTGAAATACAGGCTGGTATTGATCGTTCCAAACCAGACGGCATTTCCGAAGCCATGACCCCAAAACGGCAGAAGCAGGCGCGCGTCAAACCAGGACAGCGGCAGAATCAGCAACATCGCCAGACCAAACAGAAAAAAATACGAAAACAGCAGCGCAGTTCTGCTGAGCCCCTCCAGTCCTTTATACGCGTAATAGAGCGCGACCAGCAAAAACGTGAACGTGATGACCGCTGACGGCGTGGCGGGAAACACGGTGGTTACGACTGTCTCCGTAAATTCCCGTGTAACCAGCGCTGTCTGCGTCAGCAGCAGCAGCGCAAACAGCAGTGCAAGCGGCAGCGCCGTGAACCGCCCGAACAAACGGCTGATCACCTGCAGAAGGTTCTCGCCTGGGAAACGTTTCAAACACATATGCACAATGAGGAAGGCAATCAGCACCAACGTTCCCGACACAAGTGGAATCGCCCACGCGAATCCAGCCCCCTCCATCGCGATACGCGAGGGCATGCTGAGAAATATTTCCGTTGACGAGTACACGGTCATCAGCGCCGTCAGTTCTACAACGCCAACCCTGCCTGTATGGATCAGCGGGAGCCGTTTCGCATTCAAAGGCAATCTCCTTTCGCATCCTTTGCGCCTGCAACCGCTTTGCGCGCCGGCGGAGTGGGTCGACCTAATCGTTTGATCTTTTACGCATTTTTCCAGATCGTCTGCGCCTGCGCCCGCGTTTCTCACGGGCAGCGGGAGCCGCTGCGCTCCATGGTCTGGTGATCGGCGCCTGCCGCCGCACATCAAGCGGCATATAGGCGCTTGGCCGGTCCTCCATGGTAAACACCTGACCGCGCAGCACCACATCCCTGGATGATTTTCTGCGCGGCGCAATCGGCGACAGGATGGGCACGCCAAAACTGCGTACAGAGGCCGCATGCATAATCAGCAGCATCAGTCCGAGCGTGACGCCATAGAAACCAAGCAGCGAAGACGCGATGATAAATCCAAACCGCAGCACGCGAACAGTAAACGACAGATTGTAGTTTGGCATGGTGAACGACCCAAGCGCCGTTACGGCCACAACGATGATCAGCAAGGGACTGATGATGCCTGCCGCAACCGCCGCCTGGCCGAGAATCAGGGCGCCTACGATGCCGATCGTAGGGCCGATGACAGAAGGGATGCGAATACCCGCTTCGCGGATGAGTTCCAGAGAAAATTCCATAATGAGCACTTCGAACACGACCGGAAACGGAACCCGTTCCCGGGAAGCTGCGACAGCAAGCATCAAGTCCGTGGGAATCATCTCGGGATGATAATTGGTAACCGCAATATAGAGCGCTGGCAACAGCAGGCCTATAGCAAGCGCCGTCACCCGAATCAGACGGATGAACGAGCCGAACGGCCAGCGCAGATACGCATCTTCCGCAGTCTGCAACAGCGACCAGAAAAGCACAGGCGCCACGAGCGCATAGGGGCTGTGACCCACAAAGACGGCGAACTGTCCTTCTGTCAGCGCCTGGGCTACCCGATCAGGTCGCTCCGTCGACAGAAACTTCGGGATGACGCCGCTCGGATCATCCTCAATGAATTGTTCCATGATCCCGCTGTCCGCCAGATAGTCGACTTTCACCGCCGCAATGCGCCGTTTCACTTCTTTGATCAGTTTGGGATTCACAACGCCCTGGATGTACATCACGGCCACATCGGTGGCCGCCAGTGCGCCCACCTGCGTCATCTCCGTAATCAGATTGCTGCAGCGCAGCCGGGCCCGAATCAGTCCCGTGTTTGACCGGAAGTTTTCCGTAAAAGCGTCGTGCGGCCCCCGCACGACAGCCTCTGTCTGCGAGTTGGAGACGGAGCGGTGTTCCCAGCCCTTTGTCTCTACGGAAAGCGCCGTGTTCACGCCTTCGAAAAAAACAACTGTGCTGCCCGACAGAATATTCTCGGCAGCGTCCTTCCACGTGGACACTTCCATCACCTGGTTGCCAGGCAGCAAAGCGTGCTGTACCCAGTCGGTCCACTCCGTATCGCCCTGCCCATTCTCAAATTCCGTCAGAACCATGAGCGGTTCCAGAATATGCGTATTGATAATATTTTTATCGGCCAGACCATCGACAAATACAGCCATGGCGGCGACCGGACGCCGACCGCCCACACGAAAATCACGCACGACCACATCCGCATTCAGTGGCAAGTGAAATATCCGGTCCAAAGTCTTGCGGTTGTCTGCCAGGTCATACGCAATGATTGTTGCCTCATTCGTTGCATCCGCATCCGTTATGCTGGACTGGCGCTGCTTCTCCTGCTGCGGCGGGGTCAGGACAAACTGCTTATCCATGATTGAATCGTCGACAGTTACCAGGCGCACCAGGTCACGCCAATTCATCGCGGCACCCCTCCTCGTCTTAAATATGCCAATGGATACCCAAAAATATGCAAGGCGACGGTTTGGGCAACCGTCGCCTTGCATATGTATGCACCCTGCGTTCAGGTTGAACGAAACCACCGCAGTTGCGAAGATCCTTACAGCGAGCCGCCAGCCGTCTTCTTGCGGCTCGCTTTGGCCTGCAGCTTGAAATAGCGGCAGTGCACTGCCAGAGCGCACATTTCACAGCGCGGAGAGCGCGCGACACACACCTGGCGACCGTGATAAATCAGCCAGTGATGCGCCT
>JAKADD010000193.1:0-1627 GCA_021820825.1 Bacillota bacterium | reverse complement strand
TTCTTGCGGCTCGCTTTGGCCTGCAGCTTGAAATAGCGGCAGTGCACTGCCAGAGCGCACATTTCACAGCGCGGAGAGCGCGCGACACACACCTGGCGACCGTGATAAATCAGCCAGTGATGCGCCTGTGACCACAGTTCCCGGGGAATGCGTCTCATCAACTGGCGCTCTGTCTCCACTACATCGTCACTCGCGACAAGTCCAAGGCGATTCGCCACTCTGTGCACATGCGTGTCAACGGCGATGGCGGGAATTCCGTACGCGTTTGAGAGCACCACGTTGGCCGTCTTGCGCCCCACGCCGGGGAGAACCACCAATTCTTCCATGGTGTCTGGAACATCGCCTGCATGGCGCTCCACGATGATCCTGCTGGTTGCCACGATGTTTTTTGCCTTCGTTTTGAACAGTCCGCACTCACAGATCAGTTGTTCAACATCCGCAATGGCGGCGTCCGCCATTTGCCAGGGTGTTGCGTAGCGGGCAAACAGCCGCGGCGTCACTTCATTGACCTTTTTATCAGTGCATTGGGCGGACAGGATCGTCGCCACAAGCAGTTCAAATGCGTCTTGATGGATGAGTGCGCAGTGAGCGTCCGGGTAGAGATCCTCCAGAGTACGAAGCACATCCGTCGTTGCGATGCGCGGCAATGCCATGGTGAATCCTCCTCTCTTTTTGCAATTCCCAATCAGAGGACATGATAGCGGCGAAGTCTTGCCTGATTCACAAGCTCTCCGTTTTTGAGCGCCCGTTCCAAAAAAGTGCGCAGTATCGGAACACCGTAGCGAAACTCCCGCCCCTGAAGCACTGCGTACTGCGGGGACAGCGCCACGTATTCCGATGTGGTTACGTCATAGAGTCGATCTTCTTCAAGCGGTTTACCGCCAATCACCACGGCAGCAATGGTTTCCCCATCATGCGCGTCTCCAGTTGCGCCGCTTTGCGTATACACGTCCGCGCCGGAGACGTGCAGGCGACCCACGAAATGACCACGAAACCCGAAGCCGAACCCTTGCCTGCCAACCAGCGCTGAATCAAACCCCCGAGTCAGCAGGCGCAGGATTGTCAGACCATCAAGACGCATATTGACGGGGCGCATCGGCGTCGCGCAAACGGCAAGTACGTCCCGCCTGCGGATGACGCCGGCAAGGTAACCGCCGGTGATGACTCCGCCGTTTAGAATCGCCAGATCAGAACTGTACTCGACCCGTAACTGATCGCACAGCAAATTGACCAACTCCGACTCGCCGAGCAAAGAGTGGTCGAGGTGCTCCGCCACGGTGGCCACTGGCTCTTCAAGCCAGACGCCCGCTTCGCGCTCGGTGGCGCTGATGACGTCAGTCAACGCCTTGTCAGGCGGATCGCTGAGTTCGCCATACACCAGGTACGACGTCACACGCTGCACTGCGCCCGCCTGAACATCCAGCACCGCATGACCGAACGCATGGCCGTGTTTCCCGGCCTGCACAATCCAAGTACGCCCGCGGCGTTCCCCACCGTCCAAAAAGTGGTGTGTGTGCGCGCCGACAATCAGATCAACCGGCAATCCCTGATCCACCAGTTCCTGATCGGCCCGCAGACCCAGGTGGGAGAGCATGATGACGATATCGGCCCCGTTTGCGCGCAGGTT
>JAKADD010000192.1 GCA_021820825.1 Bacillota bacterium | reverse complement strand
AACACACTTCGACGCGCAGATTTGTCTTGACGGACCCCGTTTCAAACTGCTCACCGCAGGCACAGGTCACCGTAGCCTTTTTATACTCAGGATGAATCGCTTGCCTCACCGCACTTCACCTCCTGCTAACGAAAAACATCGTACGCTATACAATACCATGTACCGCGGCAATTCACAACCCCTGATTCCATTTTTGCAATTTTGCAGAGTGGTTGCGCACTCAATAGAGAATATCCAAAAAATGCATTGTTGAGGATATTATGAGTCTATATACTGGAGATGACTCAAAAATAAAAGGAAGGCGGTTGATATTATGAAAAGAAAGAACATCGCCCGCATATTGGGCTCAATCATTGCGACAGGGATGTTGACGGGGGTGCTGAGCGTGTTCATGACGCACAATTATCTGATCATGCCGCCTATTGGCACCATGCCGCCCATCAGGAGCAGTTAACCGGCAAACAGGAAGGGCGCTTCCACACATCCCTGTGACGCCAGACATCTGTTTCCGCGAACTGGGCTGACAAAAGATATGGCGCCTGGACACCCGCGAATATAGACAAGTACGTTTGCGGGGTCCCCATGCGCCGTATTTTCCTTTTATCCCCAGATGATGCAGAGAGATTTATTGCCTGGCAGTGTCCGTCAGGAACCAGGATGGCGGATGCGTATAGCTTCCGATACGCACGGACGGACATTCGCTGGCCAGCATTTCAATCAGCCCGAGCATCCCCACAGGTTCAGTCGAGCGAAGTGGAACACGGTCGAGATAATAATCAGGATCGATGTTCAGATTGCGCAGTTGCACCAGCCGCACTCCCGTATCACGAATGAAACGCGTCATGGCCGCAATTTCCTCCAGGGTGTCGGAAATGCCCGGAAAAACAAGATAATTAAGCGAGACGATGACGCCGCGTTTTGCAGCATACGCCGTCGATTCCGCCACTTGCTCCAGCGAATACCCGCGCGGCTGATAGTACGCCTCGTAGTGATCTGGCAAAGCGCTGATGGTTGATACCCGCATGAGGTCGAGGCCGGCGTCGACGATGAGTCTGATTTGGGCGGTGAGCCCCGCGTTCGTGTTGATATTGATATACCCGGCGGCGACCTCTTCGCGCGTTTTTGCGATCGCCTGCGCGATGTCCCGCCCTCTCGTTGACGGTTCTCCTTCGCAGCCCTGACCAAACGAAACAATTCCATCAGGGCCGGCGTTTTGCAGATGATTCACCATCACCTGAGCCATCTCTGCGACCGTTGGACGAAGTGTCATCCGAATCTGCGGAGAGGGGAATCCCGAGTCGTCCGGTTGCTCACTGATGCATCCGATACAACCGGCATTGCAGGTTGCAGAAACAGGGATTGCCCCTTCACGGCGCCCAAAAAAAGTATTTCTGGAGGTTACGCATTCATAGTGCATGGCGCATGTTTCCAGGTGTCTGTACAGCCGATTGTCCGGGAAATTCGCGTCCAGTTCAACGAGTTTTTGCCGGACCGTACTGCTGTCATACTGTTCAGGGTTCCAGGGTTGCGGATTATCGCTCCTGACCGCAGAAACATAGAACACGCCTCGCGAAAACCCGACTGCCGTGTATCCAAACAGAGGAAATGGCCGGATACCTTCAGGTTTGTGGAATGCGGGAAGAAACAGCCTTGTATACCCCTGGGGCAGTAACGCGCCGACCGCCTGAAATTCGGCAGGCATTGCTTTGAGAGCACCCGTCTCGGGATCGGCGCCAAGTGCTCTCGTGTCTGGCAGAGACACGAGACTGGCCCCATCCGGAAGCGGTATCCATTCCTGGCGTTGCAGTTCTGTGACACTGCGCCCAGTGCGACCGAGTGCATGCAACTGTGGTGTATCGAAAATTTCACCCTGTGTATTGGCGTATACGATATTCAAATACTCTCACCTTGATTGCCTTTTTACCTGACGTTGGTTTGCCGATCACGGGAAGGGCTTGGGCGTGGATGATCGCGAGTGTCGCGAGTGCTCTCCAGAGAGGCAAGGAATTCTGCGTTTGATTTTGTGTGTGTAAAGCGGCGCAGAAAAATTTCCGAAAATTCGTTGTTGTCCCCCAACGATTTACGCAAGGCCCAGATTTTATCCAATTCCTCCGGAGTCAGCAGATATTCTTCCCGCCGCGTGCCGGATCGTCTGATGTCGATGGCCGGAAAAATCCGTTTTTCGGCCAGACGCCTGTCCAGATGCAGTTCCAGGTTGCCAGTGCCCTTGAATTCCTCGTAAATGACATCATCCATGCGTGAACCTGTATCGATCAGGGCTGTGGCAAGAATGGTCAGGCTACCGCCTTCTTCAATGTTGCGGGCAGCGCCAAAAAAACGTTTGGGACGGTGGAACGCCGCCGGATCGATGCCCCCCGACAGGGTGCGCCCACTCGGCGGGATCACGAGATTGTAGGCTCTGGCCAGACGGGTGATGCTATCCATTAAAATCACGACGTCGCGTTTATGTTCAACAAGCCGCATCGCGCGTTCCAGCACGAGTTCAGTAACCTTGATATGATTCTCCGGCACCTCATCAAACGTCGACGCCACCACTTCCCCATTGACCGATCGCTGCATGTCCGTAACTTCTTCCGGCCGCTCGTCAATCAGCAATACAAACAGGTCGATATTAGGGTAATTGGTGGAGATGCTGTTGGCAATCTCTTTTAACAGCAGTGTCTTTCCTGCTTTCGGCGGCGCAACGATCAGTCCACGCTGACCGAGTCCCACAGGAGCCAGCAGATCCATCATCCTTGTCGCATACTTGCCAGGAGTCGTTTCGAGAGTGATTTTCCCTTTTGGAAACAAAGGTGTAAGCGCGGGGAAGTGCGGGCGTTCAGCGGCAGTTTCAGGACTGGTTCCATTGACTGCTTCAACCTGCAACAAGCCAAAATATCGTTCATTGTCCTTCGGCGGCCGAACCTTGCCGGAAACCAGATCGCCAACACGTAAGTCAAAACGCCGAATCTGCGACGCCGCCACGTAGATATCCTCTACGCTTGGAAGATAGCCGATGGGTCGAAGAAATCCATACCCGTCCGACATCACGTCCAGTACGCCTTCGGCAAAAATCAGTCCATCCTTTTCCGCCTGCGCGCGCAGCACTGCAAAAATCAGTTCTTTCTTTTTCATACTGGCATAATAGGGAATCTGAAATTCCTTGGCCAGCTTATAGAGTTCCGCGAGCTTTTTCGTTTCGAGCTCCTTAATTTGCAATTGTACCTACCCTCACTGTAACCAGATTGTTAACTTGCATTATAGCATGGTTGCCGCCGTATCATCACTTTATGCACGGGTCTGGCAAAATGTCTTGGCCTTTCGCATGCAGATACTATACCATGACAAGATTGGGTTTTTTCTGCAGGCGGTGACGCGCCTCAATGAATCGTACGGTTCCACTGCTGGCCCGCATGACAAGCGAGTGGGTTGTGGCGAGATCCCCGCCAAGAAAACGGACTCCACGCAACAGTTCTCCCTCGGTGACACCGGTCGCGGCGAAAATCGCGTCGTCGCCGCGCACGAGATCGCTCATTCTGAGCACCTGACCGGGATCGGACAAACCCATCTCCAGGCAACGGCTCCGCTCACTTTCACTTTGCGGCACCAGCCTGCCCTGAAATTCACCGCCCAGACACTTCAGTGCAGCGGCTGCCAACACGCCTTCAGGCGCGCCTCCGACGCCAAACATAATGTCAACTCCGGTCTCCGGAAACGCGGTATTGAGCGCGGCCGCCACATCACCGTCAGTAATCAGCTTGATGCGCGCTCCAGTCTGGCGAATTCTGTGGATCAGATCGCTGTGGCGCGGCCTGTCGAGCAGGATGGCGACCACATCGCCGATCGATTTTCCGGCCGCTTTGGCGACCACACGCAAATTGTGCTCGACGGGAGCTTCAATGTCAACCAGTCCGCGGGCGATCGGACCAACCGCCAACTTGTCCATATACATGTCCGGAGCGTGCAAAAGCGTACCTTCGGGTGCGACGGCGACAACCGCCATCGCATTCCACAGTCCGTTTGCCACGATGTTGGTGCCTTCCAGCGGGTCTACCGCCACATCGACTTTATCGGTGCCATTGCCAAGTTTTTCGCCGATATAAAGCATCGGCGCCTCGTCCATTTCCCCTTCGCCGATCACGACCGTTCCGTCTATGGCAATCGTGTCAAAGACAGTACGCATCGCAGTGGTGGCGGCGTTGTCCGCTTCGTTTTTCTTCCCCGTACCCATCCACTTGGCGGCGGCCAAAGCGGCGGCCTCCGTGACGCGCGCAAATTCCAGAGCCAGTTCCCGGTCCAACTCCACACCTCCCTTCACAACGTGAAAGAATCAGAATTCAAATGCAATTCCGGACAGCCTCCGACCGATTTCCCCAATCACCTGCCGCTCCGCTTCCAGTCCATCCGCTTCGAAGGTGACGCTCCAGCGGATGAAGGCGCCGGCGTCATCCCAGGGAACTGTGGAAATCTGCTTCTCGGTGATCAGATACTGCGCAAAACTCTCTGCTGTGGGAAAGCGTTGCCCGCCCGCAATCCCTTTTGGAGCATGCGTATAGAGAAAGAACGATCCGCCGGGTTTAACGGCGTCAAAGCCGATGTTCCTAAGGGCCGACACAAGCAGATCGTGCCGCCGCGAATACTTCTTCGCAATACTTTGCGTGATCTCCGGATGCGCCAGACCGTACATGGCCGCCCTCTGAATCGCCCGGAACTGCCCAGAGTCAGTGTTATCCTTGATCGTGGCAAATCCCTTCACAAGCAGTTCGTTGCCAGCGACAAAGGCGATTCTCCAGCCAGTCATGTTGTAGGCTTTGGAGAGAGAGAACAATTCGACGCCCACCTCTTTGGCGCCCGGAACCGAAAGGAAGGACAGCGGCTGGCGGCCGTCGAAAGTAAGAGCGGCGTAAGCGGCGTCATGAACAACCACAATGTCATTGCGCCTCGCAAACGCCACGACTTCGGCAAAAAACTCCCGCGTTGCAGTGGCGCCGGTTGGATTGTTGGGGTAGTTCAGATAGAGCAGTTTGGCACGGCGGCAGACATCCTGCGGAATGGCCGCCAGATCTGGCAAAAACGAGTTGTCCGGCATAATGGGCAGAGTGTGGACCGTTCCGCCCAGATACACTGTATGCGTTCCCAACACCGGGTAGTTGGGAACGGGCATGATCGTGATATCCCCTGGATTGATGAATACACTGGGGAGCATGGCCAGCGCCGGTTTGGACCCGATCGCATGGATGATTTCCCGCTCCGGATCGATCCCCTGCACCCCATATACATCCGCCAAATAAGTCGCCGCAGCTCGTTTGAACTCGGGGATGCCATTATCCGCGTAGAAACGGTTCTCCGGTTTCGCCGCTTCTCGCGCCAGCACCTCGACAATCCCATCGTCAGCGCGTTCATCGGGCTCGCCAACACCCATATCAATCATCGCAACATCGGGGTGGGCCGTCAACGCCGCCAGTTTTGCGCGTTTGATCTTCTCAAACTTGTAAAGCGCCGTGTCCTTGCCAAATGAGGAACCGCCGATTCGCTCGGCAAACAGGCGCTGAATATAACTCTCCACTCCGT
>JAKADD010000191.1 GCA_021820825.1 Bacillota bacterium | reverse complement strand
GATGACGTACAGCCGCTCGGCGCTGAGGAACGTTCGGCGCTGTCTGCCCTCCCGCACGATGACGACGCGTACCGAACAGCGCTCGGGCTGACCGCCCTCCACGGAGAACCCGGATACTCAACCATCGAACGCTATATGGCGCGCCCCACCCTGGAAATAAACGGTGTGTACGGAGGCTTCCAAGGCGAAGGAACCAAGACCGTAATTCCCGCCGCCGCACACGCCAAGATCACCTGCCGTCTGGTGAACAGCCAGACTCCGGACCGCATCCTGGATCTGATCACGGAGCACATACAGTCGCATACTCCAGTTGGCGTCACAGTCAGCGTTCAGCGCTACGATAGCGGGCTTCCTTTCGTCACCCATCTCGATTCACCCGCCATCGCCGCAGCAGCAGCCAGTTATGAGGCTGGTTTTGGCGTTGCGCCTTACTACACCCGTATGGGAGGCTCAATACCGATCGTGGAAGTATTTGACCGCCTCCTGCACACGCCTGTTGTGTTGATGGGGTTTGGCCTGCCCGACGAAAACTTCCATGCTCCCAATGAACATTTTTCGCTGGCCAATTTTGAGCGTGGTCTGCGGACGATCGCACACTTCTACACGCACCTCCAGACCATCTAGCAATCGGAGGAAAATCGTAGAACGGGGGTTGCTGGACCAGAACACATGATTCCGGCCCAGCAACCCCCACCAGCCTGCAACTCCTTAATCGACTTTCATGTCTGAGTTTTGCGAAGCAAAATCTCATGTCTGAGTTTTGCGAAGCAAAATCTCATGTCTGAGTTTTGCGAAGCAAAATCTCACCTCTGAGTTTTGCGAAGCAAAATCTCACTGCTTGCGCGCCATCCGTCAGCGGACGTTTACAATCATGACAATCGACAGCGCCGTCAAATAGATCAGCGAAAACCGGAACATATCCGTAGCCCATGCAATCTCGTCTTTCGCCCTGAAACCGCGCATCGCCTTATACAGCCACACAACGCCAAGCGCGCTCGCAGACAACAGGTAGACAATCCCCTCCGCATGCACACTGTACAGCAACAGCGACGAGGGAACCAGGGCGGCCGTCCACACGGCGATCTGCCGCTTCGTCGGCTCAAAGCCGTACACCACCGGCAGCAAGGGAATGCCCGCCGCGGCGTAGTCTTTCACACGACGCATCGCAAGCGCCAAAAAATGCGGCGGCTGCCACAAAAACATGAAAACAAAAAGTAGAAGTCCTGTTGTATTCAGCGAACCCGTGACGGCGGTCCATCCAATCAGGGGCGGCATGGCGCCGGACACCCCTCCGATCACGGTGCTGAGCGTTGTCGTGCGCTTGGTCAGGCCCGTATAGACGATGACGTAGAAAAACAGTCCGATCAACGCCATCAATGCCGACAGCGTAGTGGCAAATAACCCCAGCAGACTGATTCCGACAACTCCCAGCACAATCCCGAGCGTCATCACACGCCACGCCGGAATCCTGCCATTTGGCAACGGTCGATCCTGTGTGCGCGGCATCAGCTGATCGATATCGCGATCCATATAATTGTTCAGAGCGCAACCGGACATGACGACCAGACTGCTGCCGACCAGGGTGACGCACGCCAGTGTGACGTCGGGGTGTCCCTGAGTAGCAAGCCAGAGCCCGGTAAATGTCGTCAGCATATTTGATGCGGTAATACCCGGTTTAACAACATTCACATAATCGCGCCAGACGCCGTCCACAGGTTTTAGCGAAAGCGAAGTTTCCCTGTCTGACGAATCGGTCGCAAGCACCATCTGTTGTTCCATATCATCCCACCCCCGTGTTGCAATAGCCAACCAGAAAACGATAACCACAAATTACAGAATACAGGAGCGATCCAGAAATACAATATGCAAATCAGGATTTTTTCACTTTACCGTCACAAACCGTTCATTTGAATACAAGTTGCCACACATACAGGTCTCCAGCTACTATATCATGGTCTGGGCTGGATCGGTAAAGACGTATGATGCGAAACTCAAACATTTTATGAAACCGGCCATTCTTTCAGTTGCAGGCGCTGATACAGCCTGGCAGACGCTTCTTCGTACAGTCGAGCGGGAACAGCGGGCAGTTCCTGTACCGTCGTTTGTGTCTCTTTTGCGACTGCTACCAAGTGTTCATAAAATTTTCTCATGTGCAGTGAGACGCCATCCGCCGTCATTCGTTCCGGCGTTTCTGCGTCTGGGCGGACAACGAGATTGCCGACGGAGCCGCGAATCAGAGCAGGCACAAAGGGAGGAACTGCAGAGTCTCCGACAGCCGTGCGGTAGAAATCGTCCACCACCCGTTCCCGTTCGAGCCCGCTCTCAACCACATTCACAAATGCGCTGACAGCAGTGACAGCTGCAATCCGCCGCTGGGCCACTCCGGCGAACTTGACGCCTGCAATCGACAGATCGTAGCGACCAGGACAGTAGGCTCCATGCACTTCGCCCATAGAAACCGCGCCGTACGGCGCGCATGCGCGCAGCAGCCAGTCGCACAGCGTCGCGAACGCCTCATCAAGAGACCACGCGCCAGGCAGCATCAGTGTAACGTTTGCCACACCCGGATCAAGCGGAACGGCAAGACCGCCAAATGGTCTGACCGCCACACGCAAACCGCGTTCTGTCGCCTGCAGCGCTGCGCGTGCAGCAGCCGGCAAAGATACATCCCGCGCTCCCAACAGAAGACAGCGTTCATGCGACCACACCCGCAGCACAGGCCGGCCCAATTCACGACAGAACAGCGTCTGCGCTTCCTGTTCGACAAACGGCAATAGGGCGCTTTCCCGATAGATGGGCAACGCCTTTGCCAAATAGATGCTTTGCACCCGGTCCTTCCACATACTATTCACTGTTTCTCCTGCTCCCCGCCAAAACAAATCTGCAATTCAGCCTGCCGACACATCACTCCGCGCGCGCATGGTGCTCCAGAAATTCCGCGCGCGCCGCGTCCGCACTCTGGAGCCCGACGTTAACCTCTTTAATGTCGTCAGAGATCGGGTGCAGCGCCGCGACGAAGTCTTTGGGCCTGTTCGAAAATGTGAGTGTCTTGACGCGAGCCATCGCCTCCGCGCCGAGACGCAGGTCGCCGAGCACAGCACCAACATACCCTCCCGCATTGACCGCCTGAATATCAGCAAAGTGGGCGGGAAGAACAATCATGTCGTCAGATATACCCTTAATCTCCCGCAACACCGTATTAAACTGCTTGTCAGCCCATTCCTGCGCACTGCCAGGCAGGTCAGGAATGCCCACTTCTCCGACCGTGATCGCGTCTCCGGAGAGCAGGCAAGCGTCTCCCACGACAAGCAGCGTGCTTCCGCGCGCTTCGCCTTCCGTGTCGAGAATGATCACTCGCATATCGATGGAACCCACATGCATGGTGCCGCGTCTCAACCAGTGGACTGGCAGGTCGTGCCGATGGACTTCACTATACGCCATGTGGTACTCCGCGCCTGTTTTGCGCAGCAGATCCAGCGCCCCAGATACGTGATCCGTATGCACATGCGTATCGATGATATGTGTAATTTTCGCATTTTCCCGCTCTGCAATGATAAGGTACTGATCGATGTGCCGGGATGGGTCGACCACAATGACCTGATTGGCCGTTACAATACAGTGTGAAAGGCAACCGGAAGCAAGGCGATTGATCTGCATCAACTTTATTCTGGCGTTTTCCAGAATGGTGCACTGCAGATAAAAATCATCCCATTCAACTGGACCGCCCTCCAGGTACGACACCCGATAGCCCTTGGACAGCAAACGCTTCGCTACCTTTGCGGCCGCATCGTCGTACAGTGACACAAGGACGACATGGCTGTTTCGCAAAAGCAATTCGTCGTTTACTTCAAACTCCTTAAAGTCGAAATAGGGTACATTGACAGCCTGCAGCGACATACCCTTGATCTGCCAGTTCTGAAATGCACCCTTCCCCCGGATATCCAGCAGGACATACGATTCACCCTGGCTCATCCGTTTCCACATATTCTGTGCGCTGATGGGCTCCACGTTCATGTGCGCATCCCCCTGTCCACTCACTTGGCTTTCACAGACGCCACCCCTAATGTGTACACGAGTCGGCCAATTCATGCGAACGGCAGCGCGCCCAAACCCCAGAACACTTAGTAAAATGCGCCGACGGCGAGCAATGCCCAGCCGACGATAAACGCCAGTCCACCGAGCGGCGTGATGGCCCCAAACGCCCTGCGGTCTGTCAGACACAGCAGATAGAGGCTCCCCGAGAACAGGACAATGCCGAGTATAAACAGCCAGCCAGCCCAAATCGCCAAGCCGCCGGCGCGCTGACTCAAAATCGCGGCCGCAATCAGCGCCAGCGCGTGATACATCTGATACTGTACACCCGTCTGATACACCGCCATCCGTTCGGTCGACAGCCGCCTGCGCAACGCGTGCGCACCAAACGCCCCAAACGCGACTGCGAGCAATGCAAATACAGAACCCAACGCCATCAGCACCTGCGACACGATCAAATCCCACCTTTTTCAATGACCAATACAAAATTATGCCCATCGCGACGCAGTCTGCGCACACCACGCTTACCTACGCCGCCGGCAACAATCCCGGCTCCTCAGGAATCAGTTCATAGCCCTCTTCGCAGTGGTGCGGTTACCTGTTATCTTCGCCCGACGCCGTTTCCAGAGTGACTCCCTTGCCGGTTTCTATCCCGCCGAAATACCACGCAATCGCGCCCGCCAATCCAATGACCCACACGATCAGACTGAAGAGCATATACTGACTGAGGCCGTAGTTCTGCGTCATATAGATCGTGACAATGTACAGTCCGATACTGACAAAACGGACAACCGCCGTATAGGTTCCCCGCGTCTCTGTAGGCCACACCTCGCTTTTCAGAGTATCTTCGGTCAGATAGCTGATGTTCACGAAGACGTTTAAAATGACCAGCAGAATCCAGAAAAACGTCAAGTCCTTGGTCCATTGTGCGGTGGTCAGAAAAATGACCAGGGTGACGAGTGTCGTACCGCCGTATCCCAGCATAAGCAGTGATTTACGGCTAATGCGATCAGCCCAGAAACCAAAAAAACCGGAAACGAATCCGACGCCGGTTGCCACCAGCAGGATCATGGCGGTCAGATTTTTAAAGTAACTCGGACCAAGCACATATGTCATCAGTCCGAATCCTGCCGACCCGGCAAACGCAGTGGTAATCGTCGTGAACAGACGCAGTGCAAGTCCAGTCCTGCGCGTCGCGACGGGTCTTTGCCGAACAACGGTCTGGCGCGCCTCATATTCCTGTGTGCCATAAAACCGTTCGATCTCTGCATGTGCGCGCTCAGTCAAGCCTTTGCGTTCCAGCCAGCGTATCGATTCCGGAGTGCGGCTGCGCGCCAGGAACAGGATGAACAGGACAATGACGATTGTCACAGCCACCATGCCGCGCTGAAAGGACGCCGAATTGTACACGCTCAGAAGCGAAACGGCCGCAAGCAGAAATCCCCCGAGATTGATGAAGTTCAATTCCAGGAACATGGTTTTGCTGCGGTGTCGCGTCGGCATCATTTCATGCGAAGCGGCCATGATGGTATTCATCTCACCGCC
>JAKADD010000190.1 GCA_021820825.1 Bacillota bacterium | reverse complement strand
GACAGACGGTATGGGGTGATTGCGTGTCGCAGGAACTGAGTGGGATTGCGGTGGCTGTTACACGTCCGCGCGATCAGTCTCAGGAACTTGTGAGACTGATCGCGAGTCACGGCGGCGCTGCGCTCCTGTATCCGCTGATCGCAATCACCGTAGAAGTGGATGGGAACGCCCTGCGCGCCGCAGCAGCAGAGAATGTCGACGCCCTGGTGTTCACGAGCGCCAATGGCGTCCGGGCCTACCTTGCGGGCGTCGGCGCGCCGTCCAGTCCGGGAGAGCGTGCGCGGACTGCGTATCCGCCCGCGCTGTGCGTGGGCAGCCAGACGGCAGCAACCGCGCAGTCGGCCGGGATCACCGTGCTTGCCGTACCGAAGACGTTCGCCGCAGACCAGTTGGCGCAGACAGTGCTGGCCGCCGGAATGGTGAACCGGCGTCTGTTGCTTGTGCGGGGAAATCTGGCGGATGAACAGCTAGCCAGCACACTTCGCTCACTGGGCTGCGCTGTTGTGGAGACCGTCGGCTACCGCACAACGGAGTCGCCTGACGAGGCGCGCCGCCTCGTCGCGGATGCGCAGGCGGGGAGAGTGCAGGTTGTGGCCTTCGCGAGCGGCTCCGCAGTTGCTGTGTTCGCCAGAACGCCTGGCGCCGATTCGCTGCCTGCAGGAGTGCGCATTGCGTCGATCGGGCCCAAGACATCGCGCCTGCTGGCGCAACACGGCATCGGCGTGGATGTGACGGCTGCGGCTGCGACCGGCGCTGATCTGGTCGCAGCGCTGTGCAACTATTTCGCTGCCCATAAACGGAATCAGAATCACTGAGGGGGAATTATATATGGCACTGTCCTTTGAACGCCACCGTCGCCTGCGCAGCCACGCCGGGCTGCGCGATTTGGTGCGCGAGTCGCACGTCCGGGTTACGGATTTCATCTATCCCCTGTTCGTCACCCATGAGCAGGGCAGGCATCCCATTTCATCCATGCCTGGCGTCGATCATCTCAGTCTCGATGAATTGCGGCGGGAAACGCAGACTCTCAGTGAGCTTGGCATTCCGGCCATGATGATTTTTGGCATCCCGGCAGTGAAAGATGAACTGAGTTCAGAAGCGTACGCCGACGAGGGAATCGTGCAGCAGGCGGTGCGGGCCGTGAAGTCCGAAAACCCGCGCATGCTGGTGTCGACGGATGTCTGTCTGTGTCAATACAACCCCGCAGGACACTGCGGGATCATTCGGGGCGACCAGATTGTCAATGACGAGAGTCTGGAGTTGATTGCCGCCACAGCGTTGTCCCACGTGCAGGCCGGGGCGGATGTGGTGGCGCCCTCGGACATGATGGACGGCCGCATCGCCGCCATCCGGTCGGCGCTCGACGGCGCCGGACACGTGCACACTCCGATTCTGTCCTATGCGGTCAAATACGCGTCGGCCTTTTACGGCCCCTTTCGGGAGGCGGCGCATTCCGCACCCGCATTCGGCGACAGGCGAACCTACCAGATGGACCCCGCCAATGTGCGCGAAGCGTTGCGCGAAGCGCGTTCCGATGTGGCGGAAGGCGCCGATATGTTGATGGTCAAACCGGCGCTCGCCTACATGGACGTCATTCGGGCTGTCAAAGAGGAATTCGACCTGCCCCTTGCGGCCTATAACGTCAGCGGTGAATACGCGATGGTCAAGGCCGCTGCAGAGCGCGGCTGGATCGATGAACGTGCGATTGTCATGGAACTGCTGACGGGACTGAAGCGGGCGGGCGCGGATGTGCTCATCACCTATTTTGCGAAAGACGCCGCGCGGTATTTGCGCGAGTCGGTCTGACGAATCGGTCAGAAAAGAGGAGGGTAACAGCACATGAGCGGCACTGCAGACGTGTCTTCTGAGCAGGCGTTTCTCCGCGCCATGCGGGCGATTCCTGGTGGAGTCAACAGTCCGGTGAGGGCGTTCAAGGCGGTGGGCGGAACGCCCCGTTTCATCCGCAGCGGCCAGGGCGCGCAACTGTTTGACAGCGAGGGGCGCCAGTATATCGATTATCTGCTGTCCTGGGGTCCGCTGATCGCCGGCCATGCGCACCCTGCGGTCGTGGCGGCGGTGACGGAACAGGTGAAACTGGGCACCAGTTTCGGCGCGCCCACTGAACTGGAGACGGAACTGGCGGAAGAGATCAAGCGAGCGTATCCGTCCATCGAACTGGTCAGAATGGTCAATTCCGGAACGGAAGCCACGATGAGCGCCCTGCGTCTGGCCCGCGGGTTTACTGGCCGTTCCCGAATCGTCAAATTCGCCGGCTGCTACCACGGGCACGCGGACAGTCTGCTCATCCGCGCCGGTTCGGGCGTGGCAACGCTGAGTCTGCCCGATTCTCCGGGCGTGCCGGAGGCGGTGGCGGAACTGACCCTGACGGTTCCCTACAACGATATTGACAGCCTGCGGCTCGTATTTGAGCGCTACGGAGAACAGATTGCCGCGGTCATTATTGAACCCGTCGCGGGCAATATGGGACTGGTTCTTCCGCAGGGCGGATTTTTACAGGCGGTGCGTGACATCACGCGGGCGTATGACGCGCTGCTGATCTTTGACGAAGTGATGACCGGATTTCGCGTGAGTTATGGCGGAGCGCAGGAACTGTACGGCATTACCCCGGACTTGACAACGCTTGGCAAAGTGATCGGCGGGGGGCTTCCTGTAGGAGCTTACGGGGGTCGCCAGGATATTATGGCCATGGTGGCGCCGCTTGGCCCTGTCTACCAGGCCGGCACCCTGTCCGGCAATCCGCTCGCGATGGCGGCAGGTCTCGCGACGATTCGGCTTCTGCAGCAAGATCGCGTGTATGACCGTCTGGGACAGGCGTCCAAAATGCTCGCCCAGGCGTTTCTGGACGCCGGGCAGCGCGCCGGGATTCCTGTGCAGGCGGCTGCGGTCGGCAGTATGTTTGGCGTTTTTTTCGCCGCCCGTCCTGTGGTCGATTACGATTCCGCGAAACTGGCCGACGCTGCGCGTTACAGCGTGTACTTTCACGGGATGCTGGAACGCGGCGTCTATCTGGCTCCTTCTCAGTTGGAGTCTGGGTTCGTGTCAACGGCGCACTCCGACCAACAGCTTGCCGACACGGTGGAGGCGATGGGAAGTGTGATCGCCGCAATGGCGACTCAGTAAGGAGGAATGTGGGAAGTGGACCCAAGGCGTCGCAACATGGTGCTTGGCTCCCTGCTGGTCGCGATGTTTCTGGCGGCCATGGAGGGCACGATTGTAGCGACAGCCATGCCGACGATTATCGGCGACCTGGGTGGATTCGCGCTATTTACATGGGTGTTTTCACTGTTTCTTCTGGCGCAGGTTGCGACGATCCCGATCTATGGCCGACTGTCGGATGTTATCGGGCGCAAACGGGTGTTTGCAATCGGCGTCCTGATCTTCCTGGCGGGGAGCCTGCTGTGCGGCGCGTCGCATACTATGGTGTTTCTCATCATTGCGCGCGTCGTTCAGGGCGTCGGCGCGGGCGCCGTGCTGCCGGTGGCGTCAACGATCGTCGGCGACATCTACAGTCTGCAGGAACGGGCGCGGGTGCAGGGCTATATCAGCAGCGCCTGGGCGCTCGCTTCCGTTGCGGGGCCGACGCTGGGCGGCCTCATTGTACAGACGATAGGGTGGTCGTGGATTTTTTGGATCAACATACCGATCGGTCTGCTTACCCTGATTGGCGTATGGGTGTTCCACCAGGAAACAGTGACGAAAACGAAACACTCGATCGACTGGCTGGGGTCTCTCACTCTCGTGATCGGAACGTCGTCGCTGATCCTCGCACTGGTGCAGGGAGGCGTGGTCTGGGCTTGGAGTTCTCCGCAAAGCGATCTGTCTTTTGCTGTGTTCGTGGTATTTGCCGTGCTGTTCATCTGGCGCGAGTCACGCGCGAAAGAACCGATGCTTCCCCTTGATCTGATGAAACGAAGAAGCATCGCGGTGGCCAACCTGATCGCTCTTGTCACTGGCGGCATCACGTATGGCATTACCTCATTCACCCCCACGTTTGCGCAGGGCGTCCTTGGCACAAGTTCGCTTGCGGCGGGGCTGATCATTGCCACGCTGTCCATCGGATGGCCAGTCGCAGCGATTCTGTCCGGACCGCTCATCATCCGCCATGGCTATCGGTTTACCGGTTTGCTGAGCCTCTTCATTACACTTCTGGCCACACTTGTGTTCGCCCTGCTGCTGCGGCCGGGCGTCAACCCCTTTCTGTTGGCGGGCGCCATGACGATTTTTGGCTTTGGTTTGGGCGGCGCGTCGACCACATCGCTGCTCGCCGTGCAGACGGTCGTATCGTACGCACAGCGCGGCGTGTCTACGGGCGCAAACATGTTTGCCCGCACGCTTGGCAGTTCGCTGTGGGTCGCCCTTCTCGGCAGCGTGATGAACAGTGTCATGGAGAGTCGCCTGGCGAGTTTGCACGGTGTGCTCGGCAATATGCTAAAGCCGGGACAGAAGCTGGATATCGCCAATGTGCTGCTGGACCCGATCCGGCGTTCCCGGCTGGGCGCTGTGCAGTTGCAGGCGCTGACTCACACCTTGGCGGCAGGAATTGAGCACGCGTTCTGGTGGGTGTTTGCAACTGCGGCCGTCGGTGTGGCGCTCGGCTTTCTGATGCCCAAAGGCGTGCCTACGGAAACAGAGCAGCAGGGCGACGCGGCGCAGGCCTGACAACAACCGTCTGCCCGGCGCGCTGCGGAGTCATTCATGCCGGCACCGTGAGCTGGATGATTTTGGCGTCTCCATTTACGACAATGTGGACGTTAATATGGACGCTCCCGCCTGCTTCGTCCTCTTCGAGGGATATGACGCGAATGCCGAGTGTATGCAAACGCTGGCGAAACATACCCAGCGTTTTTTTGTAGCCGGGATCCCCGGTGGCTTCGTAGCGCCTGGCTGCAACGACGTAACTGTACAGCAAACCCGTGGAACGATCCACTTGTTCACCTCCCCGTCATCACGATCACTATACCACTCTAACACCTCTGGAGTCATAAGTGGGCCCATTCTGACGTATGGTGTGGGAGAAGCATATGGCGGCAGGAGGGATTCTTTTGGCAGATCGAGACAGTCAGTCGGCGATTGAGTTATTTATTGACCAACAGGTGTTTATCGACATGGTCCGCGGCAATGAACAGGTAGAAGAATTTGCGGCTCATACGGAAGTCACCACATTTGAAAGACGTGGAAGCGACCTCTATCTGGAGGGGAACATTCTGTTCACGGCCTATCTGGACGCCCGTGACCAAGATACGGGGAACGGTGGGCAGGAAACCCAGCCAGAGGGAGTGCGGCAGGCGGAAGTCGAACATCTGCAACACCGTATGCCGTTTGATCTGTCGGTTCCAATTGCGGCGGAATCTGCTGGCCTGATCAGCGTACAGGTGCAGGTTCCTGAAGCGACTGTGGATGTGCTTGGGCCGGGTTGGTTGCATATCCGGGCTGTACTGCAGGTGGAAGGCTTGCCGCACAACAGCGGTTTTGCAGCGCACTGCGGCGCACAGGAGGTGGTGGTTCCCGGATCGCTTGCGCCAGCCGACGAACCGCAACGCACTGAACAGTCGACAGAAGGCG
>JAKADD010000189.1 GCA_021820825.1 Bacillota bacterium | reverse complement strand
CTCGAATGCCCGCGCATTCGAGGAGCCGTGCGCCTTGACTAAAACGCCCCGCACCCCGAGAAAAGGTCCGCCGCCATACTCAGCATAATCAAAGCGGCTGCGCAAAGTCTGCAACCCGCCTTTTAGAGCCAGCGCCGCGAGTTTGGTGACAGGCGAAGCCAGAAACAGCTGCCGCAGGGAATCAAGCAGCCCCAGCCCAACCCCTTCATAGAATTTGACCAGCACATTGCCGACAAAGCCATCGCACACAATCACGTCGCACACGCCGCGCAGCAGTTCGCGCGCCTCCACATTCCCGACAAAACCTGGGCAGGAATCTCGCAGCAACGGATACGCCGCCTTGCAGAGCTCGTTGCCCTTCCCCGCCTCCGCCCCAATGTTGAGCAGACCGACTCGCGGTTTCTCAAGGCCTTCTGTCAAGCGCATGTACGCCTGCCCCATCGTGGCCCACTGCAGCAAATGCTGCGCTGAAGAATCGGTGTTCGCGCCAGCATCGAGCAGCAGCGCCTCTCTTCCCGTAAAGGTCGGCAATACAGCCGCAAGCGCCGGTCTTTCGATGCCCTCCATACGCCCCACGATGAGCAGGCCCGCTACCATGAACGCGCCGGTGTTGCCTGCGGACACCATGCCGTCAGCCAATCCATCGCGCACCAGAGAGGTGCACACCACGAGCGACGAGTCTTTCTGCCGCCGCACCGACCTGACCGGCTCCGCATTGGCGGCAATCACATCCGCAGCAGCGACAATCCTTACATTGTGCGGAATCTCGCGAGCCTCGGCTAGGATGTCCGCTTCGCGACCGACGAGCAGAAACTCGGTGTCGCCAAACTCGCGGGCCACCGCCAGCGTTCCCTGTACAGGCGCCTGCGGCGCATGATCACCACCCATCGCGTCAATCGCGATTTTCAAACAAAGCCCTCCCCGGCGCCTCCGCGATTCCGCGCATGATCAAAAAGTCCGCCCGCAAAATCTCTTCTCCATCCACTTTCGTGCGCACCTCCACCAGCACATAGCCATGCCGCTTACCGCACACCCGCGCCCGCGCGACCAGATAAGCGCCGACGCGCGCAGAACGCAGAAAGCGAATCGTGGCTTTGGCGGTGAGCGCTTGCGCCGCATCGACAATCGCTACAGCCAGTGAGTTCGCCTGGGCAAAGATATAATGACCGCGCACGATCGAAGAACGGGCAAACACGTGCTCTTTGTCAGCACGCCAAACCGACAGCCCCGATTTCTCAAGTTCAAGATCAACGATGTCGCCAAACACCTCTTCCGGGGCCAGCGAACGCACCCCGTCATAACGGGATACAGCCAGCGAGCGAATCCGCTCCCGCAGTTCGGGAATGCCAAGGCTGATCCTGTCCAGGCGAATGGTCTGGACACTGACCCCAAATCGTGTCGCGAGTTCCCCATCGGTTAAAAACGGCTCCCTGCCAAGAGTCCCATGCAAGCGTTCCTGGCGCACACGCTTACTGTCCTGAGCCACCCTGCGCCACCTCATCTGCAACAACAGCGTCTCTTTGCTCTATGTACAATACTCTATCCGGAAAATCGCTGCAGACGCGCCCCAACCAGCACCAGTATAAAAAAAGAGCGTCCGAGACGCAATCAGCGCGTCCCGACCCTCTCGTTTGCGTGTCCAAATAGAGGCTGGTCGGACAACCCCCGACAGCACTAAGCGCGCTCCATAACCTGGCGTTTGTTGTATGTTCCGCAATTCGGGCACACCCGATGCGAAAGTTTTTGTTCATGACACTGCGGGCACTCCACCATGCCGGGAATACTGAGCTTGTAATGAGTGCGACGCAGACGTTTTCTGGTTTTGGACGTTCGATGTTGGGGCACTGCCATAGGAAAACACCTCCCTTTCAAATGACTCGCGAACTCGTCACTGTTCCGTCAGTTTGCCAATCAATTGTGTCAACACTTCCAGCCTGGGATCCACTTTTCTGGTGTCGCAGCCGCACTTCTCCGTGTTCAGATTGGCTCCGCACTCAGCACAAAGCCCCCGACAATCCGTTTTGCACAACGGTTGGACCTGAATTGCGAGAACCACAGCCTGTTCCACATAGGGCGCCATATCAATCTGGTCCCCCGGCCAGTAAACGACTTCCGCCTGTTCCTGCTCCGGTGTAAGTGGAGTGTGGGAGAACACCTCTCTGAATTCCGTTTCCAGTGGAGCTGGAAATTCAGTTAAACAGCGCGTGCACCGATAGGTGACAGTGGTCTTCAGTTCACCCTCTGCCGTGCACAGTGCAGGAGTCGCTTCTGCCCGGACATCGACGGCCACCGGTTCGCCCCGGACTATGTCGCTTCCGCGCAGCAACTCAACCGGAAATGCAACTCTGTCGCTAACAGTCAGTCCCAACGATTGCATTGCAGTCGACCAGGAGATCTTCAAAATCCCGTTCACCTCGATCACAACACGACATAGTATACTGGGTGCGCCTGCATGTGTCAAACGAAAAATATGGGGCCATCCGCCGCCGCGATTCACAAGTCAGGATGATTTGGGTCGCAGCGACTTCAGGAACGAAATTGCCTGATCAAGGCTGCGAATTGGGATGATGCGCATGCTCGTGTGCAGCTTTTTCGCCTCAGCAAGAGCATGGGCGGCATTCGTATCCCCTGGCGCCGTATCCGCAGGAACAAAAAAGTAGTTAGCCCCCGCATTCATCGCGGCAATCACTTTGTGAGCCGCCCCGCCGATCTGGCCCACAGTTCCATTCGCACTCATCGTACCCGTTCCCGCGATCTTGTAGCCTTTTGTCAGATCGCCGTAGGGATACAGTTGGTTGATGACTTCCAGAGTGAACATCAGTCCGGCGGAAGGACCGTCGATATTGCCGGTATTGATGCGAATGCGCACAGGGGTGCGCACCGACTGCGCCAGCGCAGGCAAAATGCCGATTCCAGGGCGCGGGCGTTTGTGTCCGGGAAGCGGCGGCAGCGCGACGAGCCTGATCTGCGCATGATGCACGTTTGCGCCGCGCAAAAATGTCAGCGCCACCGTCTGCCCAATCTTCGCCTTCTGCAACTCAGTGAACAGAAGATTGGGGTTGTGCAGCGGCACACCATTCACAGCCGTGATAATATCGCCCGGTTTCAGCAGACCGCTGGCAGCAGAATGCTGTTCAACCGAAATAACCTCCACACCTGTCGTCGTCACGGCGACGGGTTTGTGGAGGTAGCGCAACGCTGCGATTTTGGCAGCTTCGTGCGACATTTGCATCATATAGACCTCGACATTGGTGTACTGACTGTTTGACAGTCCCGCATTGATCTCCTGCGCAGGCAGGATCTGATGATGCGGCAGCATCAGCCCGTAGAGAAAGTCGTATACGTTGGCGGCGTACACCACATAGACAGTCGTCAGCAGAAACTGGCCCTTCGCCGTCTTGTGCCCCCCCTGCACGGTAATCAGCGGCTGCAACGACTCCGCAGACCCCGGAGAATATATGTAATAAGGGAGTGGTATGACCGCCATGGCGCCGAGCACGATCGCGAGCACAATCACGATCACCCATGGCCACAGCCTCTTGCCACCCGCAGTGCGAACGCTTTTCACTTCAGTCACCACTGTGTTCCTCCTCGCAGTTCAAGCGCCTCCAGCAGTTTTGGGAGCGCGTCGCGCATGGCCGTCCGTCCTGCTTCGATCGCCTTGTCAACGCCGGACAGCGCCGTCGAACTCATGTGATCCAGTTGGGGACGCACGACAAAATCCGCCTCCAGAATACGGTAACGAAAGACTTCCCGTTCCATGATGTCTATGGATTGTACGATGACATCCCAGATATGTCTCACTGGCGGCAGGCGCTCAAACTGACCCACATCGACAGCCACTACGAAATCGGCCCCCAGATCCCGGGCAGCCTGGATCGGTATGCGATCGATCACGCCCCCGTCCACATACATCCGCCCCGCGATCCGATGGGGCACAAAGATCCCGGGAATGGCAATGCTGGCGCGCACGGCCTCGTGAATGGGACCGCTTGTAAATACGACCCGTTCGCCCAGTTCGAGATCTGTCGCCACCACGGCCAGTGGAATACAGGCGTCCGCAAAGTCCGCTTCCTTGGTGAGCAGTTTGATCAGGCGATGAAACCGGTCTCCCGCAATCAGTCCCAGCCGCGGCACCGTGACGTCGACCCAGTGCGACAAGGGCAGGTTGACGGCCAACTGTTCCATACGGTCGACCGGCGCCCCTGTAGCGTAGACGGCTCCGATCAAACCGCCGATGCTCGATCCCGCGACCGCCGTCACATCGATAGACGCTTCCTGGAGGACCTGCAACACCCCGATGTGGGCGAATCCTCTCGTACCTCCGCTGCCCAGGGCGAGACCGATCGAGGAATGTTTTTGCATGCGGTTTCCCCTCCTCATCAGGCGCTTTACTCTGGCGGCAGACAGAATCATGGTCAGTTGGCGCTGCGAAGGAGCCTGAATATTTATTTGTATTTGTCCTGTAAGGCTGCCCTGACGTGCTCCGGCACAAACCTGTCCACACTGCCTCCATAACTCGCGATTTCCTTGATCATGCTTGAACTCAGATAGGAAAATTCGTGATGCGTCGGAATGAAGATCGTCTCTGCTTCAGGATGCAGTTCTCGGTTCATCGACGCCAGTTGCAGTTCATTCTCAAAATCGCTGACGACTCGCAGTCCGCGAATGATTACCTCCGCCTGCTGCTGTTTCATGTAATCGACCAATAAACCCGGAAAGAAGTCCACCGTGACATTCGGCAGATCGTAAACCGCCTGAGAAATGAGCTGGATGCGCTCCTCCACGCTAAAAAGCGGCGCCTTTTTAACATTGACAAGCACCGCAATCACGATCTTGTCGAACATCTTGGCCGCTCGTCTGACAATGTCAAGATGCCCATTTGTGATCGGATCGAAACTCCCGCCGTACACGGCGCTTCTCATACATAACACGCTCCATATCGCCGACATATGCCAAACACAGCGTAAACGGTCAATCTGACCGCGCGGCAAATCTGTAAATCGCCACTTTTACGGAACCATACACAGCCACCCGTTGCAGATTCAGAGCCGGCTGTTCGGGGAGGGGAGTTTTGGCGTCCATTTCCGCCACCACCGTTCCCTCTGCGCACAGCAGATCTTTCTCCACCAGGATGGCCAGCGTCTGCGGCAACAGTCCCAGACGATACGGCGGATCGAGAAAGACGAGATCAAATTGTACGCCCTCTTTGGCCAGTCGCGAAAGCGCCGCGTGATGAAACTTGGGCAATACCCGCGCCCGCGTTTGCGCGCCCAGACTATGCAGATTGTTCCGTATGACGCCGGCAGTCGACTGATCCACAAAGACAGCGGAATCGACGCCCCGACTGATCGCCTCGATGCCGAGCGCGCCAGAACCGGCAAACAGATCCAGACACACGCCACCGTCAAAATAGGCGCCAAGCATGGAAAATATGGCTTCCCGCACCCGTTCGGCAGTCGGTCTGGTCGACTGTCCGCGGGGCGCCAGCAGAGAACGGCCCTTAAACTCTCCGGCAATGACTCGCATCGCGCCACCTCTCATTCCGTACTGTACCACAAGCGATTTCCCCATCACAAATCCGTCCAGTC
>JAKADD010000188.1 GCA_021820825.1 Bacillota bacterium | reverse complement strand
GACTGAGTGTGGTGACAGGAGGATAGCCCTGGACAATCGTTCCGAGGTCCGAGAGCGGGATCATTCGGCCGCCAGCCGCGACCTCCATTTGTCCGAGTTGGGCAAGGCTCCCCGCCTGGCCCGACACCTGCACGGGGTTCGTCTGGCTGCCCTGCTGCACTGTGCCGCCGGGAGCGGCGCTGTTTTGCGTTGCGATGGCGGATTTCACTTTTGCCAATGTGAGACCATACTGCTCCAGACTGGCGGCCTGGAGGGTGACATTCACCTGCATGGGTCGACCGCCGATCATGTTCACCGTGGCGACGCCCGGCACTGTCGACAGAGCGGGGTCAACGGTCTGACTGGCGAGGTTATACATGGTGGACTGGTTCTGCGATCCGTAGAGGGCGACGCTCATGACGGGCAAGGCGTTTGGATCTGCCTTCAGGATGACGGGCGGCAGCGATCCGGCAGGTAAGGATGCGGCCATCTGATTGACGACATTGGCGACCTGAACAGCTTCCTGATTGACATCCGTACCGCCGGGAAAACGCAGGCCGATGCGTCCATTGCCTGTGCGGGCGGTGCCTGTCATGGTCACGACGCCGCCCACTTTTGTCAGCGCGTTCTCAACAGGATCGAGCAGTTGCGAGCGAATCGTGCTCGGTCCGGCGCCTGGATCAGACAGCACGACGGTGATATGGGGGAAATTGACGTTTGGCAATCGCCTGACCGGCAATTGAACGTAAGCGGCAACGCCCAGTATCACGACGGCCAGCAGAAACATGAGCATGGCGATGGGCCTGCGAATGGCCAGACGCGTTACATTCATGGCGAGCCCCCCTGCGTGGCTGACGGCGCCGGTCCAGGAGTCGCTGAATGGGCGCGGCGGAATTGGAGGAGCCACTGGCGAAAATCGTCCATATACGTGTACAGCACAGGAACAACAACCAGCGTCAGCAGGGTCGACGTGGTGAGACCCCCGATCAGGACCACGGCGATGGGGATGCGATCGGAGGATCCGATCCCCGTATGGAGCGCCAGCGGGATCATGGAGAACACCATGGTAGCGGTGGTCATCACAATGGGACGCAGTCGGGTTTTGCCCGCCAGAACGAGCGCCTCGCTGCGCGGCATGCCCTTTTTCACCAGTTGTCCGGTGTAGTCTACAAGTAGAATCGCATTCTTGGCCACGAGCCCCATGAGCATAATCATGGCCATAAAGGAGAAGATGTTGAGCGTTTGACCCGTGAGCCAGAGTCCCAAAAAGGCGCCCACAGTTGCCATCGGGAGTGAAAACAGAACGACCAGCGGCATGACGAGAGACTCATAGAGCGCCGCCATGAGCATGTAAACAAGGGCGACAGACAGGATGAACGCCTGCAACAGCGGGCCAAACGCCTGTGTTTGCTGCGCGATTTCACCGCCCAGCGAGAGGCTGTATCCGGGCGGCAGAGCGAGTCCGGTCACCGCCGCCTTCACCTGTTGTGCAACCACTCCGAGCGCTGGATTGGTTGTGCCGGCCGTAACGATCGCCGTCAATTGGCGGTTGGATTCATTGAGCGACACAGGTCCAGGCACAAGGGATACGGTCGCAACCTCGCCAAGCGTGGTCATTTGTGTTCCGCGCCGGGCAATTGGGATAGCGGCCATTTGGGCAGGGGAAAAGCTGCTGCCGTGATTCAGACTGACCATGATGTTGGTCTGAACGCCGCCTCCGGGAGATTGCAGGGTGGAAGCGACCGCTCCGCCGATGGCAGTCTGTGCGGCCTGCCCCACCATCAGGGCGTTGACGCCAAGCTGTGCGGCGGACTGATTGTTCACGTGGATAAGCCATATGGGCAGATTCGCGGCTGTCTGATTCTGGATATTTGTCAATGAGGGAATTTGCGTGAGCGCGCCCTGCACTTTGGCGGCCAATGTCTGTAACACAGTGGTGTTCGGTCCGCTCACGATCACGCTGATCGGTTCACTGCCGCTGACAACCAGCGGGTTCGGAACGTCAGTTTGAATCTGCAATCCAGGAATGGTCTGTGCAATCGCGCTGACACGCGCCAAAAGCGGCGCAAGCGGCGGAAGCGGAGCGGATTGATACGAATTGAGCGAGATTCCGTTGGACGGGAACAATCCCTTGCGTCGCCCTTTTTTGCCGCCGCCAGCTTTGCCTCCAGTGCCTTTACCGCCGCCGGATTTGCCGCCTTTGCCTTTTGCCGCCTTGCCTTTCCCCTTTGCCGCCTTGCCTGCGCCGCTTGTCAAACCCTTGTCGCTGCGCACCACAGTCAGGACGGCGTCGTTAGTCGCGGTGAGTCCTGCAAGGGAGTTTCCAGCCGTCGCAAAGACAGCCTGTATGGCAGGAATTTTTCTGATCTTCGCAGAAAACACGCGCATGGCCGCATCGGTTGTCTGCAGCGATGTTCCCGTTGGCATTTGCGCAGCGATGCGAATGACTTGTGGATTCTCCTGGGGCACAAATGCAGTGCCCACCCATCCGAAGGAAACGAAACACGCGCTGAGCGCCAGCGCCGACAGACCGATGGCGATCACCCGCAAGCGGTGGCGCAGCGCCAGTCGGATCAGACGCTCATAGCGTCCTTGCAGCGAGCTCGTCAGTCGCTCCCAGGCGGGAAAGCGGATGCGGGGGAAGCGCAGACGGCGCTTGGCGCCTGCAGTTGCCTGCAGTTCCG
This sequence comes from Bacillota bacterium, assembly GCA_021820825.1. The sequence goes on along the minus strand of JAKADD010000188.1, from coordinate 2,937 downwards.
TGGCAGATGGCAAAGCGCCGCTCTCCAGGTCCGTGTTCGCCGCTGCCTGGGTATCGTTGCGTTTTGCCCGCAACCAGCGTGAGGCCAGCATCGGAGTCAGCGTAAATGAAACAAACAGCGAGAAAAGAGTCGCCGCCACGATCGTCACGCCAAATTCGCGAAACAATTGGCCAACCGTTCCGTGAACGAAAACGATCGGAACGTACACGACCACATCCGTCAGTGTAATGGCGACTGCGGCTGCGCCGATTTCCATTCGTCCGCGGATGGCGGCCGTTTTCGGGTCGGCGCCCAGTGACAGATGCCGGTCGATGTTCTCCAGAACAACGATCGAGTCATCGACCAGGATACCGATGAGCAGTGACAGGGCGAGCATGCTCATGAGGTCGAGCGAAAAGCCAAACGCGTACATCACAGTAAAGGTTGCGATGAGGCTGGCGGGAATCGCGCACAATACGATGATCGTATGGCTAAGGCGACGCAGGAACAGATAAAGAACAGCCGAGGCAAGCACCACGGCGAGCACCAGGTCGCGCAAGACTGCGCTGAGCGCCGCGCGGGTATAGACGGTGGTGTCAGCGATTACGTTCAGGGCGGCGCCTGGAGGCAGGGTTTTTTTCAACGTCTGCAGGACATGCAGCACGCCGGACTCCACGCTCAGGCTATTCGCGTTGCTCTGTGCGTCTATCGAGAGTCCGATTGCGGTTTTTCCGTTGATGCGGTTGATTGTGACAGGCGTCGCGTAGCCCTGCGTGATGTTTGCAATTTGGCCGAGCGTAATGGAGCGAGTCTGGGGAATGGTTCCCGCCGCAGGTGCGGGCGCACCTGCACCTGTCGACGCGCCGCCTGCGCCCGCACCACCTGCCCCGCCCGCGCCCCCTGCGCCCGCCCCACCTGCCCCTGCACTGGCGCCCGCAACTCCAGCAGCGGGCGCCTTACCGCCGCGCGGCGCTGCTGCGGTAATCACGACGTTGCCCAGGCTCTGGATGGACGTGTATGGAGTATTGGTGCTGACCGTGTACGTCTGCGACCCGTTGTTGATCGCTCCGCTTGGCACAGTGGCATTCTGTGCAATCAGGGCCTGGCGAATCTGGGGCAGCGTCACGCCATAGGCGAGCAGGGCAGATTCGTGCACCTGGACGTTGACCTGGGGAATCAGCCCTCCCTGCACATTGACACTCCCTACGCCGGGAACACTCTCTATCGCGGGAACGATCGTGTTTTGCGCAAGGGTATAAAGCTGCGTTTGGCTCAATTTTCCAGACAGTGACAAATTCATGATTGGCATGGTCGCCGGATTGGTTTCAGTAATACTGGGCAGGCTTGCAGTGGTCGGCAATTTGCGGGCCACCGAATGCAGCGCCTGCGCCACATCGTTGGCCGCAGTGCCGAGGCTGATGCCGGAAGCCAGCTGTATGGTGATCTCGGACACACCCTGCATGGAAACAGATGTCATGGAGGTAACGCCATTGACAGATGTCAGGGCGTTCTCCAGCGGATCTGTGACACTCAGTCTTACATCTTGGGGATCGGCGCCAGGATCGTTTACCGTTACCTGCAGATACGGATAACGGACGTTGGGCAGTTCCCGCACTGGCAATAGCCCGTACGAGATCGCCCCCATTACCACAAGCCCCAGGACGATCATCAGGATGGTAACGGGACGCCGGACAGCGATCTCAGTAATGTTCACGGTGCGGTCCCTCCACTCGTGCCGCTTGTCGCGCCGCTTGCGGTGGTTGAAGATTTAGTCGACGCAGAAGTCTGTGGAGTGGATTTAGCAGCCGCGCCTTTCTTGCTTTTGTGTGCGCCTTTCTTGTGTTTATGGGCGCCTTTCTTGTGTTTGTGAGCTCCCTTTTTGTGCTTGTGGGCGCCCTTCTTGTGTTTGTGAGCTCCCTTTTTGTGCTTCTGTCCCTGTTTGGCGGCAGGTTTATTTGAAGAACTTCCCTGCTGAGAAGCAGTTTTCGCTGAAGCAGAGCCATTGCCGGAACCTTGCGTTGTCGAAGCGCTTGAAGTCAGTCGAGAAATCGCGTTGGCGACTGAAACGCGGTCGCCTGGGGCGAGAAACGTCTGTCCGAGAGTGACCACCTGGTTCCCTGTTGAAACGCCGGAGATGATCTGCGTCCAGGAACCTTCTGTGGCGCCAGTGACGATGTTTTTCAGGAGCGCGCGTCCGTTTTGCACCTCGAATACCTGTGGCGCCCCCGACTGCGTGACGATGGCGGCCGTCGGGATGAGCACGGCGTGCGTGTCGGAACTGGTGATCACCTGCATGTACGCTGTTTCGCCTGCCGCCATTCCGGTGATCTTCTGTTTGGGCATCACGGATACACTGAAGGCGAGCGTCTGTGGATTGGCCGTCGGCGAGACTGATACGACCGTACCGGGGAAAGACTGGTTCGCAGCAAAGGGCAGGGTGAACCGGACTGAATCCCCGGTGTGCAGCTTGTTGATATCCTGCTGACTCATACTCGACTGGATTTCCAGACTGCTTCCGATCATGGAAATTACGGGTTTTTGTGCGGCGACAGAGTCACCCTGCACGCTGTTCACCGCTGTGACGACGCCGTTAAACGGCGCGATGATTGCTGTGTTGTTGAGCGCTTCCTGCGCTAAGGCGAGCTTGGCCTTTGCTACAGTGACGGCGCCTTGCAGTGACTGCAGTGTGCCGCTGTTGTATGGGTGAAGGAGCAGTTGCAGTTTGCTTTGCGCGGCGGCGATCGCTGTCTTCGCCTCATTGACAAAGACTGACTGAGGCGGAGCGGTCAGCGCTGACAGTGCGCCGCGGCTCGCCGTAAGCGTGCTTTCCGCCTTGATCAATGCGGCCTGCATGCGCTGCACGGCGGTGACGTCGTTGGCCTGCGCGGCGGCGACAGCCTGTTCTGCTGTGCGCACAGCCTGGGCGTACTGCGCCTTTGCGCTTGTCAGATTGGCGTT
>JAKADD010000187.1 GCA_021820825.1 Bacillota bacterium | reverse complement strand
TTGGCAAAGGCTCAATCATGCGGCTCGGGGAGGCGAGCGCAACGATGAACATCGAGACCATATCGTCGGGTTCTTTGGCTCTTGACATCGCGCTTGGCGTAGGCGGATTGCCGCGGGGCAGGATTATTGAGGTATACGGACCGGAGTCATCCGGAAAGACGACGGTCGCGTTGCACGCAATTGCAGAAGTGCAGCGACAGGGAGGGCAAGCCGCGTTTATTGACGCTGAACATGCGCTTGATCCACTGTATGCCCAGAATCTTGGCGTCAACATCGATGAGATGCTCATCTCCCAACCTGATACGGGCGAACAGGCGCTTGAAATCGCAGAGGCGCTTGTGCGTAGCGGCGCTGTAGAAATTATCGTGATCGACTCCGTGGCCGCTCTCGTTCCGAAGGCGGAGATTGAAGGGGAAATGGGAGATTCCCATGTGGGTCTGCACGCCCGTCTGATGTCCCAGGCTCTTCGAAAACTCAGCGGCGCGATCAACAAATCAAAGACCATTACGATCTTTATCAATCAGATCCGCGAAAAAGTGGGAGTCATGTATGGCAATCCGGAGACTACGACCGGGGGGCGCGCGCTCAAGTTCTACTCCACCATCAGGCTTGAGGTTCGCAGGGGGGAAGCCCTGAAACAGGGAAACGATGTGGTTGGCAATCGGACAAAAATCAAGGTTGTAAAAAACAAGGTGGCGCCTCCTTTCAAACAGGTTGAAGTGGATATCATGTTTGGCGAGGGAATTTCCCGTGTGGGGAGCATTGTGGACATTGGCACGGAACTGGACATTATCCAGAAGAGCGGCGCATGGTATTCCTACGGCGATGAACGGCTGGGGCAGGGTAAGGAGAACGCCAAACAGTTTCTGAAGGAACATCCGGATATGGTGAATAAGATCGATGCAAGGATTCGCGAGTTGAGCATCATGTCTCCTGGGGTGGTGGTTGTGCAAAGCCCGGCGGAAGAGGATGTGGATTTGGAATTTGAAGAGTAACCCAGACTGGCCGTGAAGCTGGCGGCGTATCAGGACGGAGTGATCGTCGAGATGACTGACTCTGGCGACTTGACGGTGGTGGACAAGGAACGCGATCCGGAAGATCAGCAGCGCCGCTTGCTGCGTCTGTCAGACGGAACGACCGCGGGTCCTTTCCTTGTTTTAAGTTTGTCGCAACGAAACATTACAGTTGGAAGCGTGTTTACCGAGGCGGTTCTGCAGGAACTTGTGCGGACTGACGCGCTGGCTGCGGCTCGTGAGTTGAGCATCCGCTATCTGGCCGGACGTTCTCGTACAGAGGCTGAAGTGAAGCAGTACCTGACCAGACATTCCTATCACGCTTCGCTGGCTGATGAAGTGGTGCAGTGGCTGAAAGAACAAAACCTCCTGGACGACGGCAAACTCAGCGAGCGCTACGTCGAACGGACAATTTCAAGCGGCGCGTCACGGAGCAGACGGGATCTGGCGCAACGTCTGCTGGCGCGCGGAGTGGCTTCGGATCAGGTGAAGCAGGTCATGCGCGGCAGTCAGTACGACGAAACGGGCGGCGCCTGGCGCGATGGCCAACGCAAGTTGGCAGAGATAGACAGAAAACTGTCCCGTGGTTCCGAAACATTGAGCGATAAAGAACGCAACCGAAAGCGTTGGGAACTTTTAGCTGGTTATTTGTACCGTAAAGGATATGCGGGGGATACTGTGCGCTTGACTCTGCGCAAATTGCTGCAGAGCGAAGATTCATAGCGGTGCGAAACAGTTGTGTATATAACGACTGATTGGTTGGGTGAACTGGATCGGATTGTGTGGTTGACAGGGATTTACATGTATCATATAATTGAATTGCGTATTTCTGCTGTGTCAATTTCATGTGTGATAGCGGTTGGAAGTGTCTGGAGCAATCCGTTACATCCTGAATGTTGCTCAGCGTCCCTCTCAGGGTGAGGTGGGGGGCCGATGCAAGTATGATATCCTCCTTGGTGTTCATCATTGCGCTTGTTTTAACAGCTGTAGTGGTGGCTGGGGGAATGTTTGTCTGGATTACGATGCGCGCCAGGTCAGTGGAGATGTCGCTGTCTGGAGCGCGAGCTCAAGCAGAGCAGATGATTGAATCTGCTCGCCACACGGCCGAAACCAAGATAAAGGAAGCTGTGTTGGAGGCTAAGGAAGAAGGCCATCGCATTCGCAACGACGCAGAGCGTGAGTTGCGGGAGCGGCGAATGGAAATTCAGAGACTTGAGCGCAGGCTATTGCAAAAAGAGGAAGCTTTGGACCGGAAATCCGAGGCTCTCGAAAGACGTAGTGAAGGTCTCGGCGCTGACGAACGAATTCTCGAAGAACAGCGACGCCATCTGGAAGAGGCGTCGAAGCACCAGGTTGCGGAACTGGAGCGGATATCTGGACTCACTGGCGCAGAAGCCAGGGAACTGATATTGACCCAGGTGCGTTCCGAATGTAAACACGATGCCGCTTTATTGATGAAAGAAATCGAGCAACAGGCGAAGGAAGAGGCAGATCGCAAGGCGAAGGAGATTATCGCTACCGCAATCCAGCGTTGTGCTGCTGACCACGTGGCTGAGACCACGGTGTCAGTGGTTGCGCTTCCCAGTGATGAAATGAAGGGTCGGATCATCGGACGCGAAGGCCGCAACATCCGCACTCTGGAAACTCTGACGGGCGTGGATCTGATTATCGACGACACGCCAGAAGCCGTTATTTTGTCAGGGTTTGATCCTATTCGTCGTGAGGTCGCGCGAATTGCATTGGAGAAGCTTGTGGCTGACGGCCGGATTCACCCGGCGCGTATTGAAGAAATGGTTGAGAAGGCCAAACGCGAGGTTGATGAGCGTGTTCGCGAAGAAGGCGAGCAAGCCACATTTGAGACGGGTATTCACGGGATCCATCCTGATCTGGTCAAGATCCTGGGTCGCTTGAAGTATCGCACAAGTTACGGTCAAAATGTGCTTAAACACTCAATTGAAGTAGCGCATTTGGCCGGATTGATGGCTGCAGAACTGGGGCTTGACGTTACTCTCGCGAAGCGGGGCGGGCTGTTGCACGATGTTGGTAAGGCGATTACGCATGAGGTCGAAGGATCGCACGTGGAAATCGGCGTAGACCTGGCCAGAAAATATAAGGAGCATCCGGTGGTGGTGAACGCAATCGGAGCTCATCACGGAGATATCGAGTATACGTCTCCCATATCAGTTTTGGTCGGCGCGGCAGACGCACTGTCTGCGGCTCGTCCGGGAGCGCGAAGGGAGTCGCTCGACGTATATCTGAAGAGATTGGAAAGATTAGAGGAAATCGCTTGTTCCTTTAGCGGCGTGGACAAGTCGTACGCGATCCAGGCGGGTAGAGAAATCCGTATTATAGTGAAGCCTGAGCAGGTTGACGACGCTGAGTCAGTTAGGGTGGCTCGAGAGATATCGAAACGAATTGAGAACGAACTCGATTATCCAGGGCAAATCAAGGTCACAGTCATCCGCGAGACAAGAGCAGTAGAATACGCAAAATAACGGCGGCCTGTTGGCTGCCCTTATTTTTCTCCAAGGAGATGCATTTGATGAAGATATTATTCATTGGAGACGTTACGGGAAGGCAGGGACTCATGTATGTGAGGGAGTTGCTGCCGAATCTGCGCAGGCTCTATGCGCCTGATCTGGTCATCGCCAATGGCGAGAATTCCGCCGCAAATGGTCGCGGGATCACGGAGAATGCCGCTGAGCACCTCTATGACAGCGGCGTTGACGCCATCACGCTTGGCAACCACGCATGGGATCAGAAAGAAGTTGTTTCATTGCTGTCGCGTGACCGCAGAATCTGCCGCCCGGCCAACCTGCATCCGGAAGTTCCCGGACAGGGGTATACGGTTGTTCAGGTTGGCGTCCAGTCCGTTGCCGTGATCAATCTCGTCGGGCGAACATTTATGAGTCTGGCCGATTGCCCTTTTCGCATATTGGACCATATCATTGACCAATTGAGTTCCGTCACCGATCATATATTTGTGGATTTCCACGCCGAAGCCACTTCGGAGAAACTGGCCATGGGCTGGTATGCGGCCGGGCGCGTATCAGCCGTGATCGGAACGCATACGCATGTTCAGACGGCAGACGAACGTATTCTGCCGAATGGCACCGCGTTTCTTACGGATGTAGGCATGACCGGTCCCAGAGACGGCATCCTTGGTGTGGAGCGCGCCACGGTAATCAAGCGGTTCATGGATCAGATGCCGGCCAGATTTGCAGTGGCGGATGGTCCCCGGCAGCTTTCGGCAGTTATATTGACTGTGGGAGCCGGTGGGCGTGCGTCACAGATCGAGCGCATCGCCATCGCCGAGTAGTTCATCGGCAGGCGGAAAAATCAGCAGGAGGAGGATGCACCCATGTATAACGGGCGTTTTGTGGTTGACGGGCATGCGGATATTCTCTATCGCATGGAGAGCGATGGGGTGGGGTTCTACGACCCGGATTCGATGTTGCAGCAGAATGATTTACATATGGCGGCCAGCGGAATTGATTTGCAGGTGTTTGTCACTTTTGTGGAGCCCAGTCTGAGCCCTGGCGAACAGTTGTACAAGGTGTTGTCCTCGCTGGACCGCTTTTACCGGGAGGTGGCCAGACCGGGTGTAATCGCGCCTGTCTTCAGTACGCCTGAGCTGCAATCCGTGTTGCACAGTGGGCAGCGGGGCGCCATTCTGTCACTGGAGGGGGCGGATGCGCTGGCGGGGCAAATTGGCGTGCTCCATGCTCTCTTTCGTCTGGGTGTACGATTGATCGGGCTGACATGGAATGGCGCCAACAGCGTTGCCGATGGGGTGGGTGAAATGCGCGGCGCCGGTCTGACCCAGTTCGGCAAAGAGGTGGTGCAGACGATGCGCAGCCTGGGCATGGTCGTTGATGTCTCGCACCTTGCGGAGCGTGGAGTATGGGATGTGCTGGAGATTTACGGCGGTCCAGTCGTGGCTTCGCACAGCAATGCCGCGGCGGTCCACCCGCATCGCCGGAACCTGAGCGATGATCAGATTCGCGGCGTTGCGGCCACCGGCGGTCTCGTCGGCGCCACCTTTGTACCCAGCTTTATCGGCGATCGCGATGTGCTCACCACGGAGGATTTATTGCGGCATATCGACCATTTGCTGACTGTCGCGGGACCAGACGGCGTGGCGCTTGGTTCCGATTTTGACGGTATCGATACGACGCTCACAGATCTTCGTAATGGCTCCGACTATCCACTGCTGCTGGAGAAGCTGGAGCGCCGCTATGGGTCCGATGTACTGGCCAAGGTGGCTGGCGGGAACTGGCTGCGCGTGTTTTCGCAAATTTTGCCGCCGCAATAACGCCTGGGATGACAGCGGCTCGCCTGGGCGGCGCAAGAAATCTCTCCGTCCAGGCAGGATAGTGAAGCGATGACCGTACTTTCTCGGGCGCCCCACGGGGGGCGCCCGTCTTTTGTGTCAGCGCGCAGGGATCGCACATAGAGTATGGGGACTGGGCGTGGGCAAAAGCCACTTTATCGTTCTCACCAATAATGGGCGAACGGCATACAAATGGAGTACAGAAACCGGGCTGGACTGTTGCCATGGCCGCCACCCGCCCAACTGTGATTCTGAAATG
>JAKADD010000186.1 GCA_021820825.1 Bacillota bacterium | reverse complement strand
TTATTTGACCAAAGCGGCACAGGCACCACCTTTTTCACACCGAACAATCCGTACATTGTGTTGACCTCATTGCCGACATCGGCGCTCTGGCCCACAAGTCTCGCAAACTACCTGATCAGCAAACAGTACAAGAAAGTTGCCATTGTTTACGGTGAAAACGATTTCGACCAATCACAGGACCAGACGTTGACTAATTTGCTGGCCAAAGCGGGGATTACGCCAACATACAACAATGCGGTGCCGACAAGTACTTCCAGCTATACGGTCATTCTCCACAACATGGCGGCCACACACCCGCAGGCCGTTATCGAACTGGGGTATCCGAACAACGACATCTCTTTCATGCAAGCGCTTCAGACAAGCGGCAGTACGTTTCCTATGACATTCACCATCTTCCCAGGCCAATTGCCGAGCCTGTTTGAAAAGAGCTTCGGACTGAAGGGCCTGAACAACATGTTTACCTATCCCGCGCCGCCGCTCTTTAAGGTTCAGGGGGTGGATTACGGGATGCCGCTCACGCAGTTCGAGCAGGCATTCAAAAAACAGACGGGGTCTGCTCCGAACTTTCTGAATGTCGCCGGTTATAACACAGGGCTGATCCTGCAAAAAACGCTGGCCACCGCAACGAGTCTCAGCCAGAAAAGTCTGCGCCAGGCTGTCACTGGATTCTCCGGGTCCATCACGACTTTGGATGGGCAGTTCAAAATCAACAACGAAGGCGCGCAAGTAGGAGAAACATTGCCAGTCGGTCAATTTACCGTCAAAAACGGCAAACTGAATGTCAATTTTATGCCTTAGGGCGGTGGGGCTCGCCTGCGTATTTTTTTCTCAGTGATCTCTCTTAAGCGGCCGCGCATCGCGTTTCTGTCGGAGAGCGCGGCCGCATTGTTGCAGGAAGGGGGACAGAGCGGTTGAGTACATTTCTGTTTGCAGTCGTATCGGGGATCCTGTTCGGCGTTTTTTTCAGTCTGATGGCGATTGGTCTGAATTTTGCCTTTGGCGTTATGAAAATAGTCAATTTGGCCCACGGAGATTTCGTCATGCTGGGGGCGTTTGGCGCCTACTACGCACTGACCGTATTTGGAATCAATCCGTTTGCGACGATGTTGCTGGAAGCTGTGGTGTTCCTCGTTGTTGGCGTTGGTCTATACTATGGAATCATTCCGCGGCTGTTGCGGTCCGACGATCCAGAGATGCTGTCCCTGATCCTGTTTTTCGGAATCTCTCAGGTCATAGAGGCGCTTGCGACACTGGCGTTTGGCACCAATCCGGTCACGCTTCCCACCAACGCGCTCGGTCAATTGTCACTTCAACTGTTTGGGCAGACGTTCGGCGCCTCGTGGGTGATCAGCTTTCTCGTCAGCGTTGTTGCGATTGGGTTGCTGTATGCGTATCTCTACAAAACAAAGATGGGGATCGCGACACGTGCGATCATGGCGAACCGGAACGAAGCGGCGGCCAGCGGGATCGACGTCAACAGAATATCCGCCATTGCGTTCGGAATAGCCTTGGCGTTGGCCGCCATCGCAGGAACTCTGACTCCGTTTATGCTGGGTGGAATCTATCCGAGCGTTGGTGTTGATTTGACAATCACATCGTTTTCCGTCATCGTCATCGGGTCGCTCGGCAATCCGATCGGCACAGTGGTGGGCGGTCTTGTCTATGGACTTTCGCTGTTGTTGATGCAAACCTACCTGTCGTCCTGGGCGAACATGGTGCCCTACGTGTTGCTCATCCTCATCCTCTTGATCAAACCGAGCGGATTGTTGGGAAAGGGGGCTCGCAATGCGTAAGAACAAGCTCTCCAATGCGACCATTCTTGTGGTTTTGGCCATCCTGTTCATACTCGTGCCACTGTTCTATCCCAATCAATCCGTTCCGTTTCAGATGATGGCTTACATGGCGCTCGCGCAGGGCATCAATCTGCTGTATGGCTTTACCGGCTATCTTCCCTTCGGATACGTCGGATTCTTTGGCTCTGGCGCCTATGGCATGTCGGTTCTCGTACTTCTTTTGCACTGGTCTGTGATTCCCGCTGTGATCGGCGGGGGACTGATTGCCGTGGCGGTTGCTCTGCTGCTGTCGCCGCTCCTGCGGCTGTCGGGCGCCTATTTTTCTATCGGCAGCCTTGCGGCGTCGGAGATTGTGTACTACATTGTATCCAATCCCAACATGCAAAATATCACGCAGGGACCCTATGGCGTCAATCTGGCTGGCGTCTATGCTCCGAATACGAGCTACTATGCGATGCTTGTGATCCTCCTGATATTTACGGCCGTTGTCATGTATGTAAAGAACTCCATGTTCGGAATGTCGCTTCTGGCCATCAAAGAGGATCCGGTCAGCGCCGCGATGGCAGGCATCAATGTCGTCAGGAATCGGGTCGCGATATGGCTGGCAAGCGCATTTGCGGCTGGGCTTGTCGGCGCTGTTTATGGATGGTATGTGTCTGTCTTCTATCCGAGTTCCGTATTTGATCTTACCATCAGTATCTTCGCGATCGTTTTTACGCTCTTTGGCGGCGTCGGCACAGTGCTTGGGCCTATTGTGGGCACCATTGTTCTATACGGTCTGTACAATACGATCGGCGTTTCATCACCGCAGTACTTTCAGTTGATCTATGGGCTGCTGATCGTTGTACTGGTGCTGTTTCTGCCGCAGGGACTTACTTCTCTGCTGAAGAGGAGGGGAATCAATGTCCCATGACGCTCTGTTAAATGTGAATCAGGTCGTGAAACGATTTGGGGGCTTTACAGCACTGAACGGGGTGTCTCTGAGTCTGAACAAAGGCGAGATACTGGGGTTGGTGGGCCCCAATGGATCTGGAAAAACAACATGCATCAATGTGATCTCGGGGCTGTATTCACCTGACGGCGGAGACGTGTCCTTTCACGGTCGTTCTCTCGGCCGCACACCCATGTTTCGAAGGGCTCAACATGGTATCAATCGCACCTTCCAGATTCCCAAACCATTCAAGGCTCTGACGGTGAGGGAAAATGTAGAAGTGGCAGGAGCGTATGTCGGTCAACGCAAGCGCATCGTGGACGATCCCGTCGACTTTGTCGGTCTCTCAGCTTTTGCGAATGGATCTGCCTCCAGTTTGACCAGCGGACAGCAGAAGATGCTCGATCTTGCCCGTGCGCTGTCCACAGGACCGGAACTCCTGCTGGTGGATGAACTGGCGGCGGGTCTCAATCCGCAAGAGTTGGACGCGGTGGCGAAGAAACTTATGTTTCTCGCAAGTCAGGGTGTTGCGATGATCGTGGTCGAACACATGATGGGGTTCGTGAATCAATTGACACAGCATGTGATCGTGATGAATGCGGGGCGGGAAATTTTCGAGGGCACCCTGTCTGCGGCGGCGAAGAATCCGCAAGTGACAGCGGTGTATCTGGGTCAATCCGAGGTGGGTGCGGGCGATGGCAGGCACTGATCAACAGGCACAGGTCAATCAGACAACCTCTTTACTCGATGTGTCCGATATTCAAACGGGTTATGATGATCTGCAAATCTTGTGGAATGTGAGCATGAACGTGCAGCGCGGGGAACGGGTCATCGTGCTGGGCGCCAATGGAGCGGGAAAGACGACGCTGCTGAAGGCGCTGGTTGGGCTCTTGCCCATTTGGGAGGGCGCCATCCATCTGAACGGAGAGTCTGTCGCAGCCATGCGCATTGACAAGCGGATCAGCAGGGGCGTCTCCTATCTGTCCGAGGTCGGTGTGGTTGCCGGTCTTTCGATTGAAGAGAATCTGCGTATCGGGGGATATCATCTGGCAGCCAGTGCAGTGCGGTCGCAAATGGCCGCCATGTACGAATTTTTTCCGGATTTACGGGTTCGGCGGAGGGATGCGGCTGCGAGTCTGAGCGGCGGCCAGCGCAAAATGCTCGCTGTCGCGAAAGCGCTCATGAGCCGACCGCAACTGGTGATTATGGATGAACCGTCCGCAGGCCTGTCGCCGCTGTTTGTATCGGAAGTGATCAGCATGGTGAACCGATTTCACGACGACGGAATCTCATTTTTGATTGCGGAGCAGAATGTAAAATTCTTGGAGATCGCGGACCGTGTATATGTGCTTGACTCCGGTCGCATGATCTTCGCAGGCACGGTTGCGGAATTGCACGGGAACGACGCTCTGGAACGCGCGTATTTTGGCGTCTACGGCTAGGTTCTCGGTCCGGGGGATCAGAAGATTCTCATTCCAGGGGATGGTGGTTTTCCAAAAGGGGGCGTGAGATGTGTCGACCGTCGCGCGTGGTGACGGGTACGCGATGGGGATCATGTCGGGAACTTCCGGTGACGGCGTCGATGTGGCGCTGCTCGCTGTCAAGGAGCGTCAGGGATCGGAGTTTCCGGAGACAGCTCTGCAGGATTTTCTCTACGTTCCTTATACAGCGGAGCAGCGCAAGCGCGTCTTCGCGCTGTTTGATCCGCTTGTCACGGCGGATTACGTTGCCTGGATGCATGTGCAACTCGGGCAATGGTTCGGCGCTGCGGCCCACTCCCTGATCGTGAAGTCTGGGGTGAGTCCGCAGGAGATTGTCGTGATCGGTTCGCACGGACAGACGGTGTGCCATCATCCCGATCGCCGCTTTACGCTCCAGATTGGCGATCCCAGCGTCATTGCGGAGTATACCGGTTGCGCCGTCGTGGCGGATTTTCGCCGCCGCGACATGGCGCTCGGCGGGCAAGGGGCGCCGCTTGTGCCGTATTTTGATTATGCGTATTTCCGCAACGTGCAGAGGACGCGCGTGCTGCTGAACATTGGCGGAGTCGGCAACCTGACGGTGCTGCGCGCGGGTGGGGCGTTCGACGAGGTGGTCGCCTTTGACACCGGTCCGGGAAACATGGTGATCGACGGGGCGGTCTCGTTCCTGACGGAAGGCCGTCTGCCGTTTGATGAAGATGGCAAGCTGGCGGCGCAAGGTCGCGTGGATCACGACTGGGTTGCGGACCTGATCGCGCAGGACCCGTACTTCTCTGCGCCGCCGCCAAAGTCGACGGGGCGGGAGCGGTACGGTCAGTTCTATGTGGAAGAGACGCTGCGCGCGTGGTTCGGAGATTCGCCTTCGCCGGGGCGACCGCTGGCTGGCGAAGCGGGGCGGGAAGTGGCGGATGGCGTTGCGACGATGACCTGGTTTGTCGCGACAACCATTGCGCAGGCGATACGCGATACAGTTGTCGGTCCGTTCGATCTGGTGGTGACCGGTGGGGGAAGGAGCAATCTGACGCTGGTCTCCTGGCTGATTGAACGCGCCCGTCCCGCCGCGGTTCTGGCTGCGGAGGATTTTGGCGTGCCAGGCGACGCCAAGGAGGCCATGGCGTTCGCTCTTTTCGCGTGGCAATTCACACACGGGCGGGCTGTCAGCGTGCCTGCGGTCACGGGAGCTGCGCACACGGCTGTGCTTGGGCAGTACACGCCGGCTGGAAAGGGGAGGAATGCATATGGAATTGGCCATACACAGGGGTGCGCCAGAAACGATTCATAAACTTGGAACGATGCTGGACGCGGTGTTTCGTTCCAATCAGCCGCCTGGAGAGGGGATGCCGCGCGAATTTCCCCATTTGTTTTGCGAACAGAATGCGCACAACCTCTATTACATCGCGGATGGAGAGCAGCCTGTCAGCATGGTGGGAGTGCTTGTACAGGAGGTGCTCATGCAGGGCGCAGCCATGCCGG
>JAKADD010000185.1 GCA_021820825.1 Bacillota bacterium | reverse complement strand
GCGGTGCGCGACAGGCAGTATCTGTTTCTCACGCAGTTTTTGGGTGGACCGCCCCTTTTTAGTGAACAGCATGGACATCCCATGCTGCGGGCGCGGCACGCGCCACACCGGATCACACCCGCTGGCGCCAAAGCGTGGCTGGGTTGTATGGAGGCGGCCATGGATGACATCGGACTGACGGGCGACATGCGCGACTTCATATTCCAGCGTCTGACCACGACCGCGCATCACATGGTCAACAACGCAGACGCGAATGACTGACCGGAACGTCAAGAAGCGCGGACCTGCCGTCCGCGCTTCTTGACGTTTGCCGTTTTGCCGCCGTCAGTTACTGATAACGATGGTCGCTTTGCCAGGGTTGATAATGACCCGCCTGAATGCCGCCCTGAGTCGTCTGTTGCCATGGCTGCGCATTCTGCCAGGCGCCTGAACCCTGGTCCGCCTGCCTGTTTTGCGCCGTTTGCCATGGCTGCGGCTGCTGCCACTGCTGCCCGATTCCATTTTGCTGGCTGGCGCCGAGTGGCTGAGCACTGTTGCCAATGTGCTGTAAGGCGCCCTGCAGTCCCGCCGCCTGGATCGCATGCATGGTCGTCTGAGCGTCCTGACGATGAGTCTGGATCGATTTATGCAATTCCTGGCGATTCGCGACTGGCGCAGCTGGATACCAACCCTGCCGGCTCATGATCTGGTAACAATCCGCCTGTTCCGCCAGCGTCTCATTGAGCATGCGCTGCATGGTCTGGCGGACCTGCGCGCAGTTGGCCTCTGTTACCGCAATGGCATACTCGCTCGACTGGTGTTTCAGCATCACGAGAATTTGCTGCATCCAGTCCTTTTCCTGCCACTGCACTATTTGTTGCTGTGTCTGCATGGTCTGTGACCTTCCTTTCACTGCTTGGTCAACCGATTAGTGAGCAATGGATTCGTGTTGCTCCAGAGTGTGCACCAGTTCATCATGGCGGCGTTGGTGCACGCCAATGACGTGGTGAAGAAACTGCTGCGCTTCTGGTTGCAAAATATTCGACTGCGCAGAGACACATAGTTTGATAAGCAGATCTTCCCCACCCAGCATGTCGTTCACATAATTCAGTTCCTTTGAAGTGAGCGGTTGCATGAACAATCCCCTTTCTTTCGTTTTCGGACACGGACAAACCCTTGCCGCGCGTCACTCACGTGCGTTAGGATGCGCCGCGGA
Organism: Bacillota bacterium; assembly: GCA_021820825.1. The sequence goes on along the minus strand of JAKADD010000185.1, from coordinate 4,493 downwards.
AATTTTTTCTATGCAGACAGAACTGTGCTGCCCCGGCGGCGCTTATGCCAACGCGCGAAAAAATCGCCCAGACACTCGTCGCTTTGCCAATCGGCATTGTAAACAGTACAATAAAGCGGGCTCCAGTCAGGGGGAACATCGCATGAAAGCGCGGCCAGTCATAAAACAGATTGCAATCCTGCTCACCTGTCTATGGATCGTCACGGCAGCGTGGCAGTCATTTACGACCGTGCCGCAAACTATTGCGCACTCCCTCGCCCAAAGCGCCCGACCAGACAGACAGGCGCAACAGGTCGCCAATCTCGTACGCGCCCACTTGCCGCTCACCTCCAGACTCACTGTACTGTATCTGAATGGCATCGACGGCGGCGACAATTTCTATCGCGTGCGCTACCTGCTGTACCCTCTCTCATTCGTGGATTATTGGTCCTGGAGCGACCTGAATCAGGGCGGCTACGTCTGGAATATCCCCCGCTTCACACAGGCGGCCTCGCTGCGGCGCATTATGCTGAACCGTCATGTCAGTTACGTGATTGCCATTGACCACCCAGCGATTCTCCGGCTGTTGCACGCGCCCGCAAACGGTCTTTATCTGTATCGCGTCCAGCGCAAGAAACTGCTGGCCGGAGCGACGCTTGCATCTGCGCTGTCGTTGGTGGTGAGAGCGCCGTGATCTGGGTTGGCTGGACACTGTTTATCGTCACGCTCACTGCAGTCGGATTCCTGCTGTTGCGGCCATTCGGTCTTGCCCTTGCGGAGCGGATCCCGGCCGGATTTGTCGCGGGCTCCACCGCGTTGCCGCTGTTGCTGTTTGTCGCCAACACCTTCTGGGGCCTCCCAGTACTCGCGCAAAGCGGCGCAGGTCTGGCGTTTTTTGGAGTTCTGCTGCTGGCTCTGGCAATCGGAATCGCAGTCGAAGCTGGTCCAGCCTGGCGTGGGCGAAAAGGCACAGGCAGATCGTCCAGACGCGCACGCAAGCACGAAAGCGACATTGAAAAACAATCTATTCTGACGCGCGTCGCCATGGTCGCTCTGGTGATCGCAATCGCGATCTTCCTGTATCAGATGGCCGCTGGCGCCGCAAAACCTCTGTTTGGTTGGGATGAATACTCGTTTTGGCTGTATGCGGCGAAACTGATCACCCTGGCGGGCGGCAGAAGCACGGTGCTGCTCCATAACGCGTATGCGAGCTATCCCCTTGGATTCCCGTATCTCGCGGCGTGGTGCTATCATTTGATTGGGAAGATCTCCATCGCACAAGCCAAATGGATCTCTCCGCTCCTCACAGCCGCAACGCTGCTCACCATTTACAGCCTGTTGATTCGCCTGCGCGTCAGTCGATTGCTCGCGCTGCTGGCCATCGCCATAACCGTATGGGGTACGAAAACGCTTCTGCTGTATAACTGGCTTGCCTTTGGCGAAATGGCCTTCATGGATACCTACGTGTTGGGGGTTCTGTATGGGATGGCGTGGTTGCGCACACTGAAGCGGAGCGACCTCGCTTTATGCGGACTGTTTCTCGGTCTCTCGACTTTCCTGCGCGTCGATGGGTCCTACGTAGCCATTTTCACACTGGTTCTGCTGTGGCTTGCGGGGATCGGGGCCACCCACAAAGGACGTCTTGCATCCTGGGCGATCGCATTAGTCGCGGCGGCCCTTCCCGCTCTTCTCTGGTTATACTTCAAAGACCACTATCACGCCAGAGCGGGCTGGATCACCCGTCTGTCCTGGAGCACCATCGACCACCGACTGCGCCCGCCATTCATAACCACGGTGTGGAGCTCCGTGTGGAATACGATTTCCAATCTGCATACGTATCCCATTGGCGTATTTTTTGTCATTCTGGTCATCGCGACGCTTTTTTCCAGGAGACGCGAACTGTATTTCCTGTGCGCGCTCGTCTTCGCCCAGATCGCCTACCTGTTCGCCGCCTATATGATTGTCTTTCCGGCATTTCAGGCTCTGCACGCGTCCAGTCTGGACCGTTATCTCATGCGCGTCGATCCGCTCATTGCCGTTGCTTTTGTGCTGTTGCTCGCAGGCGACCCGGGAAACCCCCGCCAATCCGTCAGGCGCGTATCTGCACGAGGACGACGCCGATCAGGATCACGACAGTTCCCACCCAGCGAAGCGGAGTCGCCTGTTCATGCAAGATGACAATCGACAAAACTAACGCTAAAATATAAGAAATGCTCTGCAGCGGATACACCACATTCAACTGCGCGCGCGACAGAACGTAGAACCATATGACTGTTGCAATCACATACAGAACAAGGCCAGCCCATATCAGCGGAGACAGAAAAACCGCAAGCAGGTTGTGCAGCGTCAGGGCGCCAGTGCGATCCAATCCCAGTTTGAACAACAATTGGCCAGTCACCAAGAGCACCACATTGACCAGCACCATAATATAAAGCAGCATCCAGTTCTCTCCCTGCGGCAGATTCATCGCATTCATTGTACACGATAGCGCCAATGAATTGCAGCAGCAAAAGCTCGCCTGGCAGGATTCATATGCTGCGCCCCTGCTCAGACACGGCTGCGCCGAACTCGCGACGGGCGCAGCATATGAATCCTGCCAGGCTGAGACACCCGTGTTTTCGCAACAATTCAAGAAACTGTTTTCTATAAGAGGAGGCGCCAGCAAATGAAAGAACTGTTTCATTTTGACGAACGACTGCGCATTGACATTCCAAACCTGCAAAGAGAATGGCACGAATACAGCCTCGCCGAACGGATCCACATCCTCGAACTGTGGGAGCCCATGCGTGGGCGCATACCAGGAGTGGTGGCCGAATTTGAAACCGAGATCGACAGCCGGAACCAGTCATTGCAGCACGAGGAGAACTGGGAACGGACGGTCGTTTTGATGAACGAAATATCGGATTATGCAAGCCGGATAAACGACCTGAACATCCTGTACCGGACGCAGCCTGACGCAGACGAGGAGTCTGCTGAACTGACGCGCGAACATATCGACAGAGAAAAGTAGCGGAGCCCGCTTAATAACCGGCGAACTGCACAGTCTCGATTCGCCCCGGTTCACCGGTGGCAACGAGTCGCTGCAATGCTGCTTTCAGAACCTCTGTCTGGGTTGCCTCGTCATGCGGTTTCCCGAGTGAATGGCCAAATGCAAACCCTTCCGGGTGTATCGCGCGCGAAGGACGCATCAGGCCCGACTGCTCGGGGTCGATTGTAATCAGCACTGTGGGAATGCCAATCATCTCAATGGCGCGCTGAACCGTGACCACGGTTCGATGGCAAAGCGGTCAGCCAGCCGTGAGAAGAACTGCGTCCGCCCGTGAGCGATCCACTTCTTTGGCGATCTCGGGCGCAGTGACGGCCATAATCTCGTTCAGCCGCATGGCATACCCCATCATGGACAGATGCTTTTCGGCCGTTGCCGCGATATAGCCCTGCTCCACCAGTTCACGCAACCGATCGATCGGAAAGATCGTGTTCGGATCCCGTCGCGGCTCTTCCCAGTTGTAATGTTCAATGGGAGCGCCGTGCGTCACTGTCAGATCCGCTACGGAGACATCGCCCGGAATGACCCGATACGTAGCGTCGCCCGCGCGGTTATACGGTTCCTGTGACCGCAAATGAATACCTGCGGTAGAGACAATCATGATCGTCATCTGCCTGAGTTGCTTTGCTACAGGCGTGTAGGGAATGGTCTTGCGCGATAGTTGAACCGACACGTTGTCCACCTCATTGTTCTATTGGCGTCATGGTACTCACCATAGCGATCATGGCACACTCTTTATTATAACAAATTCAGCCACAGGAACCGACGGATGTGTTCCAGATGGCGGTCCATGCGCTGGAGGGATCGTGTTGCCAGAATGGCTGTCCATACCATCGCTGCTCGCTGTTCATCCGCATCCGTCTGTAGATCCAGAGATCGCCATATACCATCTCACCTATCGCGCGGATGGACTCAGACAAACCGCGTATCTCGCCTATCGACGCGATGCAGTGGAAAATGCGACAGAGCCTCTCCCAGGATTTCTCTACTTGCGCGGCGGAATGGGTCGCGTAGGCATGGTTAAAGAAGATTGGCTCATACGATTTGCGCGCCGCGACGCCGTGGTGCTTGCTCCTACATATCGGGGCAACGAAAGCGGCGAGGGGCGTGAAGATTTTGGCCTGCATGATCGTGCGGACGCATTCGCCGCAGTGCTGCTGCTGCAGGAACTGGCCATCGTGGACTCTGATCGCGTGGCGGTTTATGGATTTTCACGAGGAGGTCCTCTGGCCCTGTTCTGCGCCATGGAGGATCTGAATGTACACGCGACAGTCACGCACGGAGGCGTCGCGGATCTGGCGCTCACCTATGAACAGCGGGTCGATCTGCGTCGCATGTTAAAACGGATCACCGGCGGAAGTCCAACGAAAGCGCCCGCTGCGTACCGGGAACGTTCGCCACTCTGGCGCGCGTCTGACATTCATACGCCGCTGCTGATCGTCCACGGCAACGCAGACGTTCAGGTGGA
>JAKADD010000184.1 GCA_021820825.1 Bacillota bacterium | reverse complement strand
CAGCGTGCCGCGTGTATGTCCAGGTGCGGGATGCACAACCATGCCGCGCGGTTTGTTGACCACGATCAGATCCTCGTCTTCAAACCGAATGTCCAGTAAAATATCCTCCGGAACCACAGCAATCGCTTCCGGGGCTGGCACAGTTACGCACAGGGCCTGTCCAACGCGCAACTTGGCGCTCGCCTGCACCGTATGGCCGTCAACAGTCACGCGCCCCTGCGCAATGAGATGCTGCACAAAAGCGCGCGACCAGTCGCCCCTCGCCGCAAGGTATCGGTCCACCCGCTCGCCGTCTGTCTCGGCAACGAAACGCCAAAGTCCAGGAACCGTTGACGCCTTGCCGCGTAAAGCGGTCGCATTGTATTCATCAATCTCACCGTCTGGCATCGTCTGCCTCCTCATGGCCCGGCGGCGCCAGTCTGTCCCGATTCGCCGCCTGACTGCCCGCCTCGTTCGCGGAGACTGTGTCACGCGCGCGCCAAGCCCTGTAAACGAGATAGAACACCGCGAGAACGATACTGCTGTCTGCAAGATTGAATACTGGAAAATGGATGAACTTTAGATACACATAATCGATTACGTAGCCAAGGCGTATCCGGTCGATCAGATTGCCGAAAGCCCCGCCAAGCAGCATGCCGAGGGCTACCTGCAATCCGCGTTTGCCACGGGCATAACGCCTGTCAGCATAGATGATCGCCCCGATTACAAGCAAAGCGACCACGGTGAGCAACAGCCTCTGATTAAGCAGGATGCTAAATGCGGCGCCTCTGTTCTGCACATACAGCAGTTCCAGAACACCTGGCCAGACCGGCACAGCCGTGTTTAGCGCCATGTGTGTAGTGACAAGCCACTTTATGGCCTGATCCAGAGCCGTCACAATGAATGCTACCAAATAGACCAATAGTCTGCCCCCTCACGCGCCCATCCATCGTACCATGAGGGCCAAGCATCAACAAGCGAAAAAGCGACTGCTGCAGTCCGGCGGACAGCAAAACGGCTACATCGTCGGTGTATGCAACTGGGCCTGGACAATGCGCACGACATCCGCGATGTACGAACCGATGATCGGCAAATTCCACACCGCCAATTCTTGCATGACGACAATCAGCAACGCGGCCAACAGTGTGAATCCAAGGCCGATACCCACTCCGCGCGCGAGACCGCCGATAAAATTCAGCCAGATCAGTTTCTTCGGTTGTTGCAGAAGCTGTACATAGGCGCCAAAATTGATGCGCTCAAAATAATCGCTCAGTTTTTCTGCGTTTCGGGATTCGGTGCGCGCTCGATCCGCTTGCAATGCCCCTCACCACTTTCTGGCAGTGAAATCCAGAATTAGGATTCCCGCAGGGCGTTTCCCTATGCGACCAACCGCTGAACATACAGGGCGAACTGTCAAGGGCGAACTGTCAAAGGATGTTCAATGCGGGACGACAGTTTCCCATTGTGGATGAAAAGAATCCATGGGATAGTGAACTAAGTAAAGAAAGGAGTTGTATTCAGTGCGCAACCACTTGGTCCGCTCTGCCGCGTCGGTGCTCATTTGGATAGGCGGCATTGAAGTGGCCAGCAGCTTTGTTGCGAAACAACTCTTCAATTACAGTCTGACCTTTACACCTTATTTCTTCGCCCTCGGCCTCCTCGGTCTTCTGATGCTGCTTATCGCACGCCTGGTTTGAAAAGGTGCACCGCTCGACAACTCCGGCGGTGCACCTCATCTGTCACTTTGTTCCCATGTCCGCCAGGATGACGGCGCAGCGCCCGCAAACTTCCGGATACCGGGAATCGCACCCGATATCCTCCCTGATGTGCCAGCAACGATCACACTTTTGTCCATCTGCGCCAGCAACCGCGACAGCCAAAAACTCCGAACGAAAGGCGCCTTCAGGAGCGTCCTCTGCGTTTCCCCGCACCCGCACAGCAGACACAATCAGCAATGCCTTCCACTGCTCAGCAGACAGCGTCGGCGCGCCCATTTCCGCGACCCCGTAGAGATCGACCTGGGCTTCCAGAGACTGACCGATGCGCTTTTCCTGACGGGCGACTTCCAGCGCCTGCAGGACGAGGTTTCGAACATGGAGCACACGACTCCAGGACTGGGCGAGATCATCACGCACATACGCGTCCGGCAGTTTTGTCCATTCCGTTAACTGGACCGTTGGCAACTCCACTGCGGGGCAGTGACTCCAGATCTCTTCAGCCGTAAATGTCAGAATGGGCGCGATCAAACCGAGCAATGTATACAGGCATTCGTGCATCACGGTCTGGGTTGCGCGACGCATTTCGGAATTTGCCGGTTCCACGTACAGCGCGTCCTTGGCCACATCCAGATAGAAACTCGACAGGTCGCCGGCGCAAAAATTCTGCACCGCCTGATACACGACATGAAATTCGTAGGTGCGATACGCCTCCATGCACTTTTTCTGAAGCCGCGCCAGACGGTCCAGTATGAACCGGTCAATATCGCGCAAATCATCATAGGACACCCGCTCTGTGTCCGTGAAGTCAGACAGGTTGCCCAGCAGGAAGCGGAATGTGTTGCGTATCTTTCGATACACTTCCGACACCTGTTTTAAAATGGCGTTGGAGATGCGCACATCCGCGCGATAATCGACAGAAGATACCCACAAGCGCAAAATGTCGGCGCCCATTTGATTGATGACCTGCAGCGGATCAATGCCGTTGCCGAGACTCTTGGACATCTTGCGACCTTCTCCATCCACGCTGAACCCGTGCGACAGGACTTGTCGATAGGGCGCCTGGCCCGTTACGGCGACCGCCGTGGACAGAGAGGAATTGAACCAGCCCCTGTACTGATCCGATCCCTCCACATAGAGATCAGCCGGCCATGCCAGTTCAGAACGCTGCTGCAGCACTGCCATATGGCTTGATCCCGAATCAAACCAGACATCCATGATGTCCGTCTCCTTGCGCCAGTCCGCGCCGCCGCACGCGCACACGGCGTCAGGCGGCGCGAGTTCCGCCGCTGTACGGGCGAACCACGCCTGCGAACCATGCTCCGCAAAGAGTTGCGCCACATGTTCCACAGACGCGGCGGTCAACAGTGACGCGCCGCATGACTCACAGTAAAAGACCGGAATGGGAACGCCCCACGAACGCTGCCTGGAGATACACCAGTCTGTCCTTTCCGCAACCATATTGTGAAGCCGGATCTTGCCCCAGGGGATTGCCCAATCGACCCGTTCAATTTCCCGGAGAATGTTTTCCCGAAATGCTTCAATGGAGGCGAACCACTGTTCTGTAGCCCGGTAAATGACGGGATTCTTGCAGCGCCAGCAGTGCGGATACTGATGATCGAGTTTATGGTTGGCGAGAAGCGCTCCCTGTTCTGCCAACGCCGCGATGATCGCCGGATTCGCCTTGGCATAAAACAGCCCGGTGAAAGGCGCTCCTTCTTCCGTGAAGTGGCCGCGATCATCGAGCGGCGCAAAGATCGGCAGCTGATAGCGCAACCCGACCAGATAATCGTCCATGCCGTGACCCGTCGCCGTGTGCACGGCGCCAGTGCCCGCGTCAAGAGTGACATGGTCGCCCATGATCACAAGAGAATCGCGGTCGTACAGCGGATGCTTTGCGACAAGGCGTTCCAGTTGCGCGCCTTTATGCGTACTGATGATGTGCATGGGTTCATCCTGCCAACCCAACTCTTTCAGCACCTGCGCAACCAGCGCCTGCGCCATCAGCAGTTTGCGTCCTGCAACCGCAACCAGCGCATAGTCAAAATCAGGGCCAAGAGCAACAGCCACATTGGCCGGAATTGTCCACGGCGTCGTGGTCCAGATCACGATCTCGGCGTCGTCAGGGAGTATCGCACCGCCGCTGCGCAGGGCGAAGGCGACATAGATCGAGGGAGACTGGCGGTTGTCATACTCAATCTCCGCTTCCGCGAGCGCCGTTTCGCACGACGGACACCAGTAAACAGGTTTGCGTCCCTTGTAGATATACCCGCGTTCAGCCATCACGCCAAACACCCGCACCTGAGCCGCTTCATACGAAGGATCCATGGTCACATACGGATGAGCGAAGTCTCCCCGTACGCCGAAGCGCTGAAACTGCTGCTTTTGCAGCTCAATGTACCCCCGCGCATAGTCGGCGCAGGCCTGCCGAAACGCGACGACGCCGACGTCATGACGGTTCAGTTTCTGGGCCTTGATGATCGCGTTTTCGATCGGCAGCCCATGCGTATCCCAACCTGGCACATACGGTGCGTCATACCCATCCATGGAACGCGACTTGACAATGATATCCTTAATGATCTTGTTCAGGGCATGGCCAAGATGCGTGTCGCCGTTCGCATAGGGAGGGCCGTCATGCAGAATGAATCTGGGTTTGCCCCGTTTGCTCTGCTGTACCAGGTTATAGAGATCAAGCGCACGCCACTTCTCCAATATCTCCGGTTCCCGAACGGGCAGGTTGCCGCGCATCGGAAAGTCAGTATGCATGAGATTTAAAGTCTGATCGTATTCCATCGTCATTCCTCCACATTCACGTTCACCCATAAAACAAACACGTTCGCCCAGAAAACAAAAAAGCCCGCATCCCCATAGGGGCGCAGACAGAAGTCGCGAGGTACCACCCTAATTCACGAAGCGGCAAAGAACGTACATCCGCTTTGTCTCATTGGCAACGCTCTAACGGGCGTGAATCGGCGCAGCTACTGACCAACCCATTCCAGTCGGTGTTCGCCTGGCGTCTCCAGGGCGATCTTCTCACGGCATCCTCTGACCTGGCTCTCACCTGACCCAGATTCTCTTTGCAGTTCGCACCGTGATACTGTCCCCTTCATCGACCACAATCCTGCACTTGTGCTTACAGTACACGAAAACCGGTCTAGTCGCAAGCCCCAACATCACTTCTCAAGCGCCGATGTGAATTCTTCATCCGTTAATCCCGCCTGTTTTAAAATCCTTCGCAGGGTTCCAATTTTGACATCTTGATTACCGTGAACCGGAACAGGGAACGGAACACCGGCTCCGGCTTTATGGAGAATATGATGAGAGCCCTGAATACGAATCACTCGCCATCCCAAAGACTCCAAGAGGCGAACCATTGTCTTGCCTGATACGCACGGCAAGTCAGACATATCAAACCTCCACTTCACGCACTTCTGCGGTAAGTGGCATGTTTAACCCGCGACGCGCTTCCAAACATCCTGCAATGGCCTCTTTGATGTTCTCCAACGCTTCTTCCTCCGTATCGCCCTCTGAAAAGCAACCCGGAATTGCAGGACAATCCACAACGAAGCCCCCGTTTTCATCCGGCGTGAGAATGACCTGAAATTTCACGTTTCCATCACCGCCCACAAACTCCCTGGTATGAGGAATATGCGAAGCAGTATTCACCGATGCTTGCGAACGTATACGCTCTGTATGGGATTGTACTTTTCGAAGCGAAGTCTTTGCTTGCGTCATTGCTCATTTCACCTCGCAGCGTTCATTGTTCGAAGTCTAATCCGAGCGCGCATCCGTCAGTTCATCCCACTCCGTCGATTTGAGCAACTCCATCTGCGCCTGCATGAGCGAGTGGAAGCGCGCTCTGAACACTGCAGCCTGTTTCTTCACCTCATCGAGTTCCATGGCTGTTTTGCGCGCCTTGTTCAAAGCATCCTGCACGATCCGGTCCGCGTTCTTCTCCGCTTCGCGCACCACAAGCTGCGCCTCTTTGCGGGCGTTTTGCTTCAGTTCCT
>JAKADD010000183.1 GCA_021820825.1 Bacillota bacterium | reverse complement strand
CGCTGCGTTGCCCGCGAAAGCTGGCTACCCATCCATCTGTGTGCCGGGAGGGTATACTTCGGCGGGCGAACCGTTTGGCATTACCTTCACGGGCACTGCGTATGCAGAACCGACGCTCATACGACTGGCGTTTGCTTTTGAGCGGCTCACGGGTTACAGAAAGCCGCCTGAGAGTGTGAAATAATTTCAGGCTGAGTGTGAAACAATTCCAGACGGCGCCCTGTTTCGGTGTTGTTTAGGGCATCCACACGTTGGCCCACTCCTGCACCTGATTCATCACTGGACCAAGATCCTTGCCCTTTGCGGTCAATGTGTATTCGATCCGCACCGGAGTCTCGGGATAGACGTGGCGGATGATGAGCCCCGCCATCTCCAGTTCCTTGAAGCGTTCGGCGAGCATACGGTCGCTCATGTTGGGAATCATGTCGGAAATGTCTTTGAAACGCTTTGGCCCATCCATCAAGACACGAATGATGAGTCCCGTCCAGCGTTTCCCAAGCAGGGCAAACGCCGACTCGAATTTTGGGCACAAATGATCATTGTCCATAGCCATAACCTCCGCCCCAAATTGTAACACATACGTTTGACAAAAGTAAGTTATTTGAGATAATGAACGTACAAAAAGTTAGCGGGGCGTCTTCGGAGGTCGTTGCATGGATGAACGTCAAGCAACCGTGATTCGCGAAAGGAACGGGTGGCCGTGGCTGGCATAGTCTACGCTTGCGTTGCGCCGCATGGATTCGAAATCATTCCCGAGGTCGCAGGAAAGGATCGGCAGCGTTTCGATCCTACACGGGCAGGCATGATTGAACTTGGCAAGGAGATGTCCGCCTGTTCGCCAGACACGATTGTTCTGGCGACGCCGCATGGATTTCGCGTCGAAGGGGCTGTGGCAATCGCCACGACCTCGTTTGCCGCAGGACGTCTGGGCAAATACGGCGTGCATGTGGACATGGAGTTGAAGCACGATCGGGAATTGGCGCTGCAATTGCTGCAGGCTGCAAAGGCGGAGCAGATCCCTGTCCGGGGCGTTGCATTCGGAACGGCATCCGGAGACGCTTCTGTGCTGCCGCTTGATTGGGGTTCATTCATTCCCCTGTGGTTTCTGGCCGGGAAAGGGAACTCGCAGCCGAATGTTGTCATCATAACCACGACTCGGGACCATGGGCTGGAACCACTGGTTGAACTTGGCCGGATCATCGCCAAAGTGGCTCTGCAGAGTGGGAAACGAATCGCATTTGTGGCGAGCGCTGACCAGGGCCACGCGCACTCCGCCGACGGCCCCTACGGCTTTGACGCCGCGGCCATGGCGTACGATGAGCAGATGTGCGACATCGTACGCAACAATCATTTGGAGCAACTCCTGCATTTTGATTCTGAATTTGTGGCGGCTGCCAAACCGGACAGTCTGTGGCAGATGGCGGTGCTGCTTGGAATCCACGAGACTGTTCCGCTGCGGGGGCGGCTGGTGTCCTACCAGGTGCCCACGTATTACGGGATGCTGTGCGCATCGTATCGCGTGAACTGAACGCTTGGCAGAGCGGCGGCGCTGTCATGGTTACTGTCCGGAATTTGCATTGCCGACCGCTGCGGATGGCGCGGATGGCGCAACAAAGTGAATACCGGACAGACCAAACTGCACCAGCATGTCCTGAACCAGCAGGTTGCCCGCCAGTTCGTGCCCACGACTGTTGGGATGCCAGCTGTTCGCCATATACGGCAGATACGTCTGGTTATGGTCGGCCAGATAGTGTTTCATTTGCGCAAAGACATTAAATACGTAAACGTTCGGGCTGTCAAAACTCCTGGCAACCGCCATTTCCTGCGCCAGATACGCCGGTTCCTGGATCTGGTAGGTCGTATAGGACGCTTTGGTTACGGGCGGCGTCACAACCAGCACAACGGCGTGAGCCGCCAGACCCATTGCGATCTGCTGGCGGACTTGGCTGTCAAAAACGCTGAAAGGCGTATTGGCGTGAGCATCGTCCAGCGTTCCCCAGGAGATCACCAACACCTGAGGGTGCTGGGTGGCGATCCATTGTTGGTACATTCCTTCTTCTTGCGTGATCGGAGCGCCAGGAACGGCGTCGCTGATTACACTGTACGGAATCGCGGAAACGTTTTGATACTGCGCGAATGCACGCCGGAGGTAGCCGCCGCCTGTGGGATCCACCCATCCATCGGCGACGGAAGATCCAAATATGATCACGGTTGCAGCGCGGCCGTCTGTCCGCGGCGCCTTCTTGTAGTGTCGGACAGCGCGCGGGTGCGAATTCACACGCTGTGCTGAGGAGTGTCCGGTTGCGGCGAATGCGGGGGAGGTCAGAAACGGCGCTGTGACAGCGAGCGCGGCCAGGGCAGGTAAGAGTTTCCGAAAGTACGCCACACACTCGCCTCCAGGTTCAGCTATCTTATTAGTGGTTATAGCACAAAATGGAGAAATATAAACGAAACAAATATGTAATTTCGTTGTAATATATCTCAATGTACACAACAGTTGGTCTAGTGCGGCGCGGTCGTATGCAGACAGCCTGACTGCGCAGAAATGAGGGACGTAAGCGGATCCCAGTGGTAGATGTACAGCCGATGCAGGGCTCTGGTCATGGCGACATACAGCAGTTTGACATCGACGGCATTTTGGCTGTCGAATTTCTGTTCCGTGGGATTGATGATGATGACCGCGTCAAATTCCATGCCCTTGGCAAAGTAGACAGAGACGACACTGACGCCGCCTTCATAGCGCGTCTCCTTATCGGTGATCACGTTGACTCGCTGTTCGAGGCCCGTCAGGAGATCGCCCAGCACTCTGCAACGGGCGAGTGATTTGTCGATAATCGCGATGTTGTGCATTCCCGCCTCCCGGAGAGCAAGCAGATCGCCAGCCAACTGAGCGATCGCTGCGCGCTCATCGCAGGCAGTCACGCGTTCAGGTGGTTTCCCATGGCGGAGCACGGGTTCTGCCAGCACTTTGTCCGGATTGTTCCAGTGCGCGAGCACCTCGTTTGCGAGCGACATAATCTCGATGGTCGAACGATAACTGCGCTGCAGGGTTTCGCGGCGGGGCGGTTTGGCAAAGAGCCCCGCCGGAATAGCGCGCCAGTCGCCGAGTCCTTTAAAGGCGTAAATCGATTGTGAGAGATCGCCGAACACGCTGATCGCGTCCTGATTGCAAAGAAGGCGCAGCAAGTAGATTTGAAATGGTCCAAGGTCCTGCGCTTCATCGACGATGATGTGGCTGAAGGGCCGTCGTTTGTCCAGACCGTGGAGACGATAGGTGAGGTAGAACAGACCGCCGATATCTTCCCATTCATAGGCGTGGTCCGTAAGCGTGAACTGCAGGCAGGACGCGATGCCGTCGGCGTCGCCAAGCCAGTCTGGGTTTCCAGTTCGCTTGATTAACCAGAGGACGCTTTTTTTCGTCGTAATGAGCATCCGGTACGATGTGAAAATGTCGACTGCCCGGATTTTTTGGCAGTAACGGTCAAGCGCCTTTTCATATCTCTGTTTGAGCGCCTGTGTCTGCGCATCGGCTTCGAGATAGCGTCCGGCGCACCGTTTCGCGATCTGTCCGGAGACTTCCGTCAGTGCGTCCGCACTCCAGGCGCGGAGAGCGGCAATCAGTCGTTCACGACGCTTGATGTATGGATAATGGGCAAAGTCATGATGGAATTTCTGCGCGATCTGTTCTCTGGACATCACATGCTCTGCGTCGAGAATCAGATCGTCATCGGGAATCGCATGTGTCAACAGGTGCTCAACATAACGGTCCAGCAGTTCTTTCATCGCCATATGGCTGCGCAGAAGGGCCGCTCTGGCCACAGTGTCCCTGCTGAACTGTTCTGTTGACGCAGCGCCATCGATGAACAGCTGGACCTTTTTCTGATGGTTCTGGAGGCGTATACGCTTTGGCAGCAGCGCGAGCAGCAGTTCCTCCCAGGTTGTCTGCGTCACGCCTTCGACGCCGAGATTTGGGAGCACGTCAGAGATGTAATTGATAAACAGACGATTGGGGGCGATCACCAGAAAATTGCCGAATGTCGTACGCCCCTTTTGTTGATAAGCGAGGTAGGATAGGCGATGCAGCGCAATCGTTGTTTTGCCGCTGCCAGCAACTCCCTGCACGATCAGAAGTTGATTGGGATCGGCGCGAATCACCCGATTCTGGTCCGCCTGGATCGTTTCGACAATATCTTTCATGCGCTGTTCCGATTTGGCTTGCAGCCGCTTGAGGAGCGGCTCGTCGGTTCGGAGCGTACTCGTGCTGTCAAAAAACTGGACCAGTTTTCCGTCTCGCAGTTCAAAGTGGCGTTTGCGTTGCACGTCAAAACGCAGTTCGGTTGCGCGATCGACCTGAACGGGAATATTCGCAAACGATTCGTCGTAGTACAGATTGGCAATTGGTGAACGCCAGTCGATAACGTAAGGCGCAAGAGTTTCACGATCAAACAGTCCGAAACGTCCAATGTAGAAGTCCTCTACGTTGCGCTCTCCGTGTTCCTGACAGGATATTTTAGAAAAATAGGGCTGCTTGAGAGACCGTTCGAGTTGGATGCTCTGATTTTGCATGACTGTGTTTATGACGATCTGGGTGTAGTCGTGGGATTGTCTGATATCCCCTCTGGCAGTTTCAATGGCGTGTTCGATGTGTGACTGGATTGAGGTCAGGTAGGTTTGTTCGCGTTGCAATTCTTCGGACGGGGGCAAAGGCGGTCCTCCTCGTTGGTGTTTTGCGAAAGTCTGCTGTTCAGACGGCGTGTGGACTGCTGTTCACCAGTCATCGTCGTTGGCCGCAAGAGCGTCTTCCTCCACTTTCATGGCGCGCAGCAGACTCAGCAGCGCATCCGGATCAGCAGTCTCCAGAAGCTGACCGTTCGCAAAGGCGAACGGTCTTAGAATGCATAACTCGCAGCGGTCCAAACACGAATAAGCCACTATCTCGAATCCTTCGGATTCGAGCAGATCAATATAAGACGCCATGTCATTCGAGGCGCACAATTCAACGATCATGTTACACTCACTCAATTTTACTCGTATTCAATCAAAGCAGATTCGCTTCCGACTGTTGCGGCTGACGCCGCCGTTTGTTGTCATACATGACCGCATCGGCTTCGCGAATCAGGTTTGAGAGTTCTTCCCAGGTATCGTGTTTCACGCCAATGCTGACGGACATCGGCTGCCCGCGATGGTCGCCGTTTTTGTACGCGGTCTGGCGGATGTGACTGGCGATGTTGTGTGCTTCGATCTCCAGCGCGTTCGGCAGTACAATGACAAATTCATCGCCGCCATAACGAAAAATGAGTTGGTGACCCGGAGTTGCGTAGCGCAGGATCTGGGTGAAGGCAACAAGCCGTCGATCTCCTTCATCGTGACCATACTGGTCATTGTATAGCTTGAAATCGTCAAGATCAATCAATAAAACTGCAACGGAGTGAATATCCTCAAAATCGTGATCAATGACAAACTCTTCAAGAAAATCCTTGAGTCCCTGCTGATCGCGGATCTCATGCAGGGCGCGGCGGTTAAACACACCAGTGAGAGCATCTGTGGAGGCCTGAAATTTTAACTCCATCACGAGTTTGGAGACGTACAGCGCAGAGGAGAGTTGCAGGCCCACATCTTCCAGAAACGCGATGTCGGTTTCTGAAAAGTGGTTTGGCTCCATCGACTTGACGGTCATGATGCCAAACGCCATTCCTGATTTAAACAGTGGAACCCGTACGATCGAGCGAATTTGATCGCCGTACAGCG
>JAKADD010000182.1 GCA_021820825.1 Bacillota bacterium | reverse complement strand
CCTGGTTCAAAAAACCTGCTATAATCTCTCATAGGTTTTTTCGACTCTTTCGAGCCCGCGGTCTTGCAGGATTCATCCGCTTGGAGGCTGCTCTCGCACCACCGAAGATGAGCCGGACCAGAGGACGGAAAAGTTGCCCTTTCCTATGTCTGTTCCGTGTTTCCATCTTCCCGGGTGTTACCCGGTCCCGATAAGATTTCCCGCCGTGCCTTTCTCCACGTGTACACGGCAGGAGCCTTTCGTTACCCTCGAAGCAGTTCCTTGCGTTGATCCAACCACGAAACCAGGTTACCTCCTTTCCCCTGTAAGGTTTTTTCAATCAGTTTCCTTGCTTGACGCCAAATACTCCAATCCGTTTTTCGATACGCCGTCTCGTTGAACGTTTGCTTGGCAACCAACCAATCCTTGATTGGTTTTGGAACGTTTTCCCGGCGAATCTTTAACCCACCGCGTCTTGCAATCACCAGCGCCGCCGACTCGTGCACGCTGATGCCGTATTGTGGCTGGTATTTCAACCGTCCAATTCACCGGTTCTCCCGGTAAATTGGTGGTGCTGTGTTTATCAAACCAATCTGCGACTTCATCGTCATTGTCTGGATTGAATGGCAAGTGTGTTTTCTCACTCATGGGGCTTGCCTCCTTATATAACGTCGGATTTCATTGATCTCCATGGGCAGTGTTCCTTTTCGGCATATGCTTATGTTATACATTATTTGAGGTCCGGCCGGGATACGCACGAAATTCCGCTGCGGGGATATAAGGGGCGCTTCCGATGTTTTTTGCAGCATACAAGAGGCTGTGGTATAATAAATTTATGAACTATAAAACGAATCTCAATGTCGTCTACTCGTGCAGGTATCACGTCGTCTGGTGCCCAAAATATCGGCGCAAAGTCCTGGATGACGACGTCGCTGTTCGGCTTAAGGAATTGATCCGCGAAGCGGCGGCGGAACATCAGGCGGATATTCTTGAACTTGAAGTCATGCCGGATCACGTTCATCTCGTGGTGGAGGTCGATCCACAGTTTGGCATTCACCGATTGGTGAGGCTGATGAAAGGGCGCTCTTCCCGTTTCCTGCGTCAGGAGTTCCCAAAGCTCAAGAGTCGTTTGCCCACCCTCTGGACGCACTCGTACTTTGTCTCAACGACTGGAGGTGCGCCCTACGCTGCTATTAAACAGTACATCGAAGACCAAAAAAACGTCTAGTCAAAGGGAACGCACTCCTTCTTTCTGTCCAGAAAATCGCCGTAGGCGTATTTTCATCCCGACTATTGGCTGATGCAATGTTGGGAGCGGGGCTATTCTTTATGTTTATTTGACGATATCTTAACACGACTGCGATATATTGGTGATAAGGCGCAGGGGCCGACAGGAGGACTACGCTTTGGATGCGAGGCGTCAGTTTCACGGAGATCTGCAGGTATTGCAGCAGGACCTGCTCAAAATGGGCTCGTTAGTCGAGGAGTCCATTTTCAAGGCGGTCCGATCCCTGACTGAACAGGATCTACAACTGGCTGAACAGGTATTGGCTGGAGATGATCTGATTGATCAGATGGAGATTGACATAGAAACACGGTCTTTGCAATTGATTGCTCTACAGCAACCGATGGCTGGCGATCTGCGGATTCTTGGCACGGCGCTCAAGGCAGTCACAGATCTGGAGCGCATGGCGGATCATTCTGTTGACATCGCCAAAGTTGTGTTGCGTATGAATCGGCAGCCATGGATCAAACCGCTGATCGATATTCCGCGCATGGCAAAGATCGTCGAAGGGATGGTCAGGGACGGCCTGACCGCATTCATTCGGGGCGATGTTGCGCTTGCGGAAACTCTGGCCGCGAGTGACGATGACGTGGACGGGCTGTATGGCCAGATCTTTCGGGAATTGCTGGTGCTGATGATTTCCACACCCACCTCTGTCGAGCAGGCCACTCAGTTGATGTTCGTCGCGCAGCATCTGGAACGAATAGGGGATCACGCTACGAACATCGGCGAATGGGTGATCTATATGGTCGATGGCGTACGGCGCGATCTCAATGTCTGATCATGGCGACGCAACGGATCCGCGCCAGCGCTGAGAAATTCCTTATTCAGAGAGACGATGGGTTTTCCGTCCTGCGGGTCCGGCTGCTGGATGGCGAAACGGTGCGGGCGGTGGGCCAGTTGCGCGATATCCCCATCGGAGCAGAGTGTGAACTGATCGGCCGTTATGAATACCACCCTGCGTTTGGCAGGCAATTTCAGGTGGACTCTGCGCGCGCGGACTTGCCGATGACCTTGACTGGATTGGAACGTTTTCTGGCGAGCCGCCATTTTAAAGGTGTTGGACCAAAGACGGCTCAGCGTCTGGTCGGTCATTTTGGGGCGCAGACGCTGGATGTACTCAGAGAGCGGCCTGCGGCGCTGACTGAGGTGCGGGGCATCTCCGAGGCCCGGGCGCGGGAGATCGCGCAGGCATTTCAGAGTCAGGGGGATGTGGCGCGGTTGGGCGCCTTTCTGCGCAGCCATGGCCTGTCGCTTCATCTGGCGGAAAAGCTGGCGGCGCACTATGGCAGCGGAGCGACCGCCATGCAGATGCTGCAGGAAAATCCCTTTCAATTGATGGAGGATGTGCATGGCGTCGGATTCAAAACGGCGGATGAACTGGCGCGCGCGGCGGGGATATCGGAACGTGCGCCGGAGCGGCTGGCGGCTGCCCTTCTGCATGTGCTTGCGCAGGCGCAGGAGGATGGACACCTGTATTTACCACTGGAAGAGTGGACTCAGCGGGCGGGCAAGCTGTTGTCGTTGTCGGCTGCGGATTTGGCTGTCATGGCGGCGCAACTTGCGGCCCGAGGCGCGGTCGTTTATGAGCGCAGTGGTGGAGTGCTGGTCGTATACAGCGCGCGCATGCATCAGGTGGAGATGAATGTAACGCGACGGCTGCTGGAGTTGGTGAATGCGGATCGGGTCAATACCGTATCTGTCGACGGCCGCGACGATGCTCCCGGAGACGGACAGGATTCCTTTCTGGACGCTGAAACTGTGCATCTCCGGACTGCCGGGAACAGTGCGCTGGATATCGCGCTCACCCCGCTGCAAAGGGAAGCCGCCGCCGGAATCTGGCGCCATCCCCTGGTGCTGCTCACAGGCGGTCCGGGAACAGGCAAGACCACGGCGGTCTGCGCAGTCGTGGAGCAGGCAGGGGCATATGGTCTCACAGTTGTGCTGACCGCACCGACAGGACGCGCGGCCAAGCGACTCTCAGAGAGCACCGGTCATCCGGCGGTGACGTTGCACCGATTGCTGGAAGTGGGTCAGCAGTCGGGAGGGAGCTTCGGATTCGGGCGTAATCGCAGGCATCGTCTTGAAGGCGATGTGTTTATCGTGGACGAAACGTCGATGGTCGATATGCCGCTGTTCTCTCATCTATTGGACGCCCTGCCCGAGAGAGCGCGCCTGCTGCTGGTTGGCGATCCTGAACAGCTTCCCGCAGTGGGGCCAGGCCAGGTGTTGAGGGATGTCATCGATGCGGGCATTGCTGTCGTATATGAACTGGAACTGGTGTTCAGGCAAGCGGAACAGAGTTCCATTTTGCTCGCAGCTCACGCCGTTCGCGCGGGCAGAGCGCCAACTGGCGGAACAACGGGGCGACAGGATTACTATTTTATTGAACAGAACGATCCAACGCAGGCTGCGCAACTGATTGTTGATCTGGCTGCCGCCCGTCTCCCCGCCTATCTGGGCGTGGATGCGAAGGAGAGCATCCAGGTGCTGTCACCCATGCGCAAGGGACGGTGCGGCACGGATCGTCTCAACGCATTGCTGAGCGTCCGGCTTGCCTCCGAGTCCAGTTCACAATGGCAGACTGGTGAAAGAATTTTTCGCATGTGGGACAAGGTAATGAATAGCAAAAATGATTATGATCGCGACATTTATAATGGTGACATCGGGCTGGTGAGCGGGATCGACTCCGATGCTCTGACGGTGCGTTTCGGCTTTGACAAAGAGGCGCGGGAGGTGCGCTTTGCGAAAGCGGAGTGCGGCGGACTGGTCCACGCGTACGCCATCTCTGTGCACAAGAGTCAGGGCAGTGAGTATCCGTGCGTCGTCCTGCCGATTGTCAGCGAGCATTCGATCATGTTATATCGGCAACTGGTTTATACGGCCATGACCAGAGCCAAAAGGTTGCTTGTCATTGTGGGGGAAAAATCTGCCTTTGAGGCGGCGGTGCGTAAAATGGACGCCGCAAAGCGCTATACTCGTTTGGCTCTGCGTTTACAGGAAATCGCCCGCGTACCGAATGATAGTTCATTTGATGAGAGGTAGGGCTGCGACGTGGCAGAGAGAGTGCTTGTAGTCGACGATGAGGAATCGATTCGAACATTGGTAGAGTACAATTTGCGTCAGGCGGGGTATGATGTGCTTGTTGCGGAAGATGGACAAACCGCCCTGTCCATCGTATCGCAGCGCGGTGTGGACCTGCTGATTCTCGATTTGATGCTGCCCGGATTAAACGGTCTTGAACTGTGCAAGAAGCTGCGTCAGGAACAGTCGCAGATTCCGATTATCATGCTCACGGCGCGGGGCGAGGAAATCGACAGGGTTTTGGGACTGGAAATGGGAGCTGATGATTATGTCACCAAACCATTCAGTCCGAGGGAACTCGTGGCGCGTGTCAGAGCGGTGCTGCGCAGAAAAGTGGACGAGATGAACCCTGCGGCGGGAGACGCTGCATTTGTCGTCGGCGATGTGCGCCTCGATCCTGAACGCTACGAGTTAACCGTGCGCGGGGAGGTCATCGAACTCACTCCGCGAGAGTTCGAACTGTTGCAATACCTTTTGAAAAATCTGGACCGTGTTGTCAGTCGCGATCAACTGCTGGACCGGGTATGGGGGTACGAGTATGCGGGAGATACGCGGTTGGTCGATGTTCACATCAGCCATCTGCGCGACAAAATCGAAGACGACCCGCGCAACCCTCGTTACATCAAGACTGTTCGCGGCGTGGGCTACAAGTTTGTCAAAGGGGAGTAAGAATCCGTGCAGTGGCAGATGATCGCCAGGGGATTTGCGGCGGCAGCGCTCATTTGCTTTGTCGCCTTCAGTTGGCTCATGGTGCGTTATATGAAGGTGCGCAAGGTGCAACGGGGTCTGATCGGAGTTCTGGAAGGCGCAATCACAGGAAATGAAAATGCGCCGCGAGTCCTCGCTGACCGGCTCTCAAGTCCGCTTATTGGCAGGACATACGATGTGGTCGAGCTGCTGCGCGATGTTCGGGAAGAGGTCATTCAGGAACGCAGCAAGCTGGAAGGCATCATGAATCCGCTCGTCAGCGGGGTCATCATCATCGACCACGCCGGTCGGGTTGTTCTTGTCAATGCCGCGACAGAGAGACTGCTTGGGCTTTCCGAGGCGGATATGGTTGGGCGATGGCACTGGGAAGCGGGGCACCATTATGGGCTCGCTTCTTTGGTGGATGAAGCGATTGCGTTTGGCGTCGTTCAAAAACGGGAAGTGCAGCTTCACAAACCAAATGAATTGACTGTGGAGGCGCATATCACCCCCATCCGGGAATCGAGCGGCGGAATTGCGGGTGCGGTGGTGCTGCTGCACGATATCAGTGAATGGCGACGGGTGGAGCGCATGCGCAGCGATTTTGTGGCCAATGTGTCACACGAACTGCGCACACCGATCACGGCGCTCCAGGGTTTTGCGGAGACGCTGCTTGACGGAGCGCTTGAGGACAGGGAGACGGGACGGCAATTCGTGCAGATCATGAAGGATGAAGCGGATCGGATCG
>JAKADD010000181.1 GCA_021820825.1 Bacillota bacterium | reverse complement strand
GGCGTGAAGCGATGAGATTTTGCTTCGCAAAACTCAGGCATGGAACAAGGTACTGATTCCGGTACGTTTCTCTGCCCATCTATTATATCAGACGCCGGGATGAAAGAACCTGTTCAGCAGTGTATACTGGTACGTGGCACAGGCAGTCAAAACAGATACCCTGCGAAGGAGAATGCGCGTTGAAAAAAGCGACGATCACCATGGAAAAAGGCGATGTGATGGAGTTTGACCTGTTTGCAGAGCATGCTCCCGGCACAGTGGCCAACTTTGAATCTTTGGCGAACTCGGGCTTTTATGATGGACTGACGTTTCATCGCATCATTCCTGGGTTTGTGTCCCAGGGGGGCTGTCCGAAGGGAAATGGCAGCGGCGGACCTGGTTACACCATCAAATGCGAGGTGGTGGGCAATCCCCACCAGCACCAGCGCGGCGCGCTGTCGATGGCGCATGCGGGGCGCGATACGGGCGGTTCACAGTTTTTTATCGTACATGATCGCAAGACCACCGCTCATCTGGATGGCAACCACACCGTCTTTGGTCAGATGCTGTCTGGCGAAGAATACATAGACCGCATGAAACAGGGCGACCGCATGCAGACAGTGCGCGTAACGGACGCGGAGTGATCTCCGGCATCTCCGGCGCCGCCCCACATTCACTGCGTCTCAGCGCAGCTTCAGGAACTGAGGCGCAGGCGGGCTGCAATCAACACAATCAACAGCTACGACTATCGTCTTATACGCGGCAGACGTCGCATACTCCCATTGGCAGATGTGCAGTTGCCGACGATCCCTTACGCTTTCACCATGCGGTGAAGACTTTCACCATGCAGTGAAAAGTGGAGGGGATTTTTTATGGAATCGGCAAACAGTACGCGTTTTGGACATCCGACAGCGATCATCACAGGCGCAAGTCAGGGCCTCGGTTATGCGTTGTGGCGAGAACTGCTGACGGCTGGCTGGAACGTTGCGATATGCGCGCAAAACGGTGAGCGTCTGGAGCTTGCGGCGCATTCGCTTAGAACCCTTGGTTCGCCGGGCGCGCTGACGGCGCTGGCAGGCGATGTGGCGGATGAGTCGTTGCGACTGGCGCTCATCGAGGCCGCTCTCAGACACTATGGCCAGCTTGACGCCCTCGTCAACAACGCATCCACACTCGGCCAGGTTCCCTTACCGACACTTCTGGACACGGATGGGCAGCTCATCAGTCAGGTGTTCGCAGTCAATGCGTTCGCCCCTTTACGGCTGATGCAACTCAGTTATCCACACCTTCGGCAGAGCCGCTTCGCCGTTGTCGTCAATGTGTCCAGCGACGCCGCGATCGGCGGCTATGAAAAGTGGGGCGCCTATGGCGCCAGCAAGGCTGCGCTTGATCTGCTCTCCAAAACGGCAGTTGCGGAGTGGGGTCCGCAGGGAGTACGCGTCTACGCCGTTGATCCTGGCGACATGGACACCGCGATGCATCGCATGGCCATTCCCGACGATGCGAGCGCATTGGCGGACCCCGCCACTGTGGCGGCGGCAATCGCAGACCTGCTGACTGGGTCTGTGCCAGCCACTGCTGCGCGTCTGCGCATTGTGGCTGGCCGAATCCGGGAAAGTTAGGGAGGGAACGCCCATGTCACAGCTTACCGCAAATGATCTGACGCTCACTTCCACAAGTACCGCAAAGCCTGCTGTGAGTCCGGCTGAATGGCGAAAACGCGGTCGCGATGACGTGAAACTGCTGGTCATTGACGATCCGCGAAACGCCATTGCGCACTGTGGGTTCACCCAACTGGCAGCCTGCCTGCGGGCAGGCGATCTCGTGATCGTCAATACCTCCGCCACAATGACCGCCGCGCTCCCCGCCTGCTTTCAGGGAGCGCCGCTGCGACTGCATGTGGCGGTTGAACTGCCTGACGGCGCGTACATTGTGGAACGGCGGGGCGCAGACGGAGCGCCGGATCCCACCCCATTTGCAAACGGAGACAGGGTTCAGATTGGCGACTGTACTGTCACAATCGCAGGAGCCTATCACCCCGACACAAGGTTGTGGATCGCACAGGCGCAACAGCCACTGTGGACTCTGGCGCGGCAACTTGGGGAACCGATACGGTACGACTATATCCAGGCTGATGTGCCGATCAGCGACTACCAGACGATTTTTGCACGTGTTCCCGGTTCGGCCGAGATGCCGTCCGCAGGGCGGCCGTTCACCCATCGCAGCCTGCGTGAACTGGCGCGGCGCGGTGTGCAGATCCGTTCTCTCACCCTCCACACCGGGCTGTCGAGCCATGAAGTGCAAGGGCGCCTTGACGATCATCCCGTTCTTCCTGAGTGGTATACTATTCCCGCAGCCACCGCCGCAGCGATCCGCTCCGCGATTCAGGACGGCCGCCGGATCGTGGCCGTTGGAACAACCGTGGTGCGAGCGCTGGAAGGCGTATGGAACGAACGCAAAGAAATCGCAGAATGCTCTGGCTGGACTCGCCATCTCGTGACGCCGGACACACCGCCGCAGATTGTCTCCGCACTCATCACTGGCATGCACGACAATCACACGAGCCACCTTGCGCTGTTGCTGGCCTTCGCAAAACGGCCGCTCCTTGAGAGAGGATACTGCGAGGCGCTGGAACGTGGGTACGAGTGGCACGAATTTGGCGATGTGAGTCTCGTCGTACGGTCCTGAAATTCCGTTCAACCAATCGAGTAACCCAACCCTGCCTGTGGCAAAAAGGGGGCCGCCGCCATGGAACTGAACCCGCTCGCCGCACCCGTCGGATCTGATCGCATCGCTATCTTGAAAGAGATCGCGCTGACTCTGAATGAAGCTGCCAGTGCGCCGAATGCGATGAACCAGTTGCTGCCGCGTCTGGTCGCCATTCTGGGGTTGCATAGCGCGTGGGCGTTTCGTTACGACGAGGGCAGCCGCACATTTCACGCCATCGCGCATACAGGGCTGCCCCCGGCGCTCAGTGAACAGGACTGTCAGCCACTGCGCGACGGCTGGTGCGAGTGTCAGGCACAGTTCGCCGCCGAGCAGCTAGATCGCGCTGTGAACGTCGTTAAATGCAGCAGACTCGATCATGCACAGGGAGACAAAAGAGGACTGATTTTCCACGCCAGCGTTCCGCTGCGCGGCAAGCGTCGCGCGCTCGGAATTCTCAATGTCGCCGCCGCAGGACGGGCGCTGTTGTCGGAGGACATGCTCGCGCTGCTCTCTGCAATTGGCAACCAGTTGGCCATCGCTCTGGAGCGCGACGACAGCATGCAGACTGTGATCGCGCGCGGTGAGCAGTTTCGGGAATTGTTGCCGCTAGGCCAGCAGCTCTTTGCGCTGCGCGAAAAGAGCGATATTTATCAGCGCGCCGTCGACATCGCGACGACGCGTTTCGGCTTTCCCATCGCAGGCGTGGTTGCCATGCGCGGTATCGACGGCGAGATTCTGGCTCTCTCTGAAGTCGCTCCCGATCACGATTCTGAGAAACACACTCATTACTCCTACTGGAGCGCAGCTGAAATCGCAGAGGCCCGCAGGACCATTGCTCCCCACCTGCTTGCCGACGCCTGCAGCAGTCTGTCCGCCTGCATCGGCGACACGGGGCTGTATGTATATGCGGAGAGTTCGTCGCCGTCCGCATTTTCAGAGACCGACGCGCAAATTTTGCAGAGTCTGGCGACTTACGTGGCCGCCGCCCTGGACAACGTGGAATTGCACGCAGAGATGGCGCAGGCCGCCGCCTGGTCGGAACGCAGACAGATCGCCGCCGACCTGCACGATTCCGTCAATCAGCGTCTGTTCTCCGCTGCGCTGTTAACAAAAGCCGCCTTGCTCGCATTGCCTGAACACGCCGCCAACGCGGCGCAGACGCTGACGCGTGTGGCGGCGCTGCTGCAGGAGAGCCAGCAGGAGATGAAAACCGTTGTCTCTACGCTGCGCGAGCGCGAAACTCCCCATCTGACACTCGGGGCGTATTTGCGTGAGCAGGCGCACCGGCTCACGCTGCAGGGCGGCCTGCGCGCGCGCGTGCATGTCGGAAAGGAACCAGACCTGTCCGGCCGCGATCTGGAGCAACTATGCAAAATCATTGACGAAGCGCTGCAAAACACCATGAAACATGCGGAGGCAGTACATGTGTGGCTGAGCGTGTACGAAGACGACGGCCTCCTGAAATTGACCATCGAAGACGATGGGCGCGGATTCTTCCCCGGTTCCGCCGAGCACGCGGGGATCGGATTGTCCTCCATGCGACAGCGGGCCACTGCCATCGGCGGCGAGTTGAGCGTCATGTCGAGTCCTGGCGTCAGCACGCGAGTGACGTTTACCAGACAGATCTGATGGGCGCAAAAATCGCCGGCAACACGTGAACTGAACCTGCAATACACAGCGCCGACATATTCAAGGGGGTCTTACTGCGCCTATGACGGAAGCGATCCGGTTATTGATTGTCGATGACCACAAAATGGTCCGTGAAGGCTTGCGGGCATTCTTGCAATTCGCAGAGGACATCCGCGTCGTCGGCGAAACGGACTCTGCGGTGGAGGCGCTGCAACTGGCGCAGACGCTGGCGCCTGACGTGATTCTCATGGATCTGGTGCTGGGAGAGGGGGGCGACGGCGTCAGCGCCATAACGGCCATTGCAAATGCATGTCCACAAATGCACATCATCGCGCTCAGTTCATACACCGACAGCGAACGCATCATTGCCGCAATCAAAGCCGGAGCACACGGTTTCCTGCAAAAAACGGCAGAACCGGATGAACTGCTCGGCGCCATCCGCCAGGTAGCGACGGGCCAGATCGTGCTGGAACCTCTGGCGCTGGCCGCACTGCGCGAGAGTACGGCGCAACCGCGACCTGAACCGCCGCCTGTGCGTACTTTCGCCGCCCCGCCCGGCATGTCAGGAGTGGAAAACGCCGCATTGCCGGAACCGCTCACGCCGCGCGAGCGCGATGTGCTGACCTGTCTGTGCCGCGGACTCGCGAATAAACAGATCGGCGCCGAACTGGGGATCACCGAAAAAACTGTGAAGGTCCACGTCAGCCACATCCTTGCCAAACTCGGCGTGTATGATCGCACGGGAGCGATTCTGCTCGCGGTCAAATGGAAGTGGATCGATCTCTAGGGGAGCAGTAATAATCCAAATAGGGCAGGCGTGTCAGCTCTCCCTGTCGCCCGCCGCATCATCACCCTTGGCGATAGGGTTGTCTGGATAGGAACACCAGTCGCTGTAACTTCCCGCGTACAGTTTTGCCGTGACTCCGAGACTGTGCAAAGCCAGCAGATTCGTACAGGCAGTCACCCCCGATCCACAATATACCACGATCTCGCCGCCGTCCAGAAGAGGCGCGAAGCGCTCCCTCAACCTGGCTTCTGAATCCTCGCCGCTGATCAGGGCGGCGGTGTCTTCCCAACTGAAACAGACCGCGGTGGGGATATGCCCCGGCACAGGGTCAATCGGTTCGTACTCGCCGCGATAGCGAGGCAGGGCGCGCGCATCAACCAGGTGACTTCCAGAGAGCGCGCCGCCGATCATGTTCCGTATTCCTGCGTAATCGATGACCAGATCGCTGCGCGGGCTGTGCGGGCTGCGCCGTCTTGCCGGACTGCCAGCGCCAGCCGCGCGCGCCAAACCTTCGTCCGCAGGCTGCGTCGAACCTGTCGCAAGTGGATATCCGGCAGCGCGCCACGCGCCAATCCCGCCCCGCAGAACAGCAACGCGTTCATGACCAAAATAATTCATCAGCCACCACAGCCGCGGCGCCATATCGCCGTGTTCATCGTAGGCGATCACCAGCGTTTCGTCGCGGAC
>JAKADD010000180.1 GCA_021820825.1 Bacillota bacterium | reverse complement strand
TCGCGAAAGCGGCGTGTATTTCAGCGTAATCAAGCCGATTCGGTGCCTGGGCAACGGCGGTTCCACAGTGACCTCAAAGAGTGTGCGGGCATTCAGTTCCTCCGTGATGAAATCCCGCACAACACACGCCACGCCAAGGCCGATTTTGGCGAATTGCACGAGCAGATCGATGCTGCCAAGCTCGATTTCCGGTTTGACCGACACACCGTGAGACTGGAAATACGCATCGATTCCAGCGCGGTTCACACTCCCTTCTTCCAGCAATATGAGCGGATGGCCCGCAAGTTCCGTAACAGAAACGGGGCGCGCGGCAAGCGCCTTCCTGCGCTCGCCCACCACAAAGCAGTTCTGCAGAAACACGCCCTCATGAACGACGATCCGTTCGTGGAGCAGCGGCAGAGTAACGATGCCAAAGTCAATCCTCCCCTCCATGAGAAGTTCAGCCGTTTCCCCGGACGTACGGTTGGTGACGTGAATCTGGATGTGCGGATAGGCGGCGTGAAACGCCTCCAGGTAAGGCAGCAAGACGTAGCGGCACAGCGTATCGCTCGCGCCGATGCGCACCTCTCCTCTTTCCAGTCTCCTCAATTCAACCAGTTTGCGTTCTCCCGCCTCAATCAGACGGTACGCCTGCGCAATGTACGAAAATAGCACCTTCCCTTCCTCAGTCAGACGAACGCCCCGCGCCATGCGGACAAACAGTGGGCATCCGACGTCCGATTCCAACTGTTTGACGGCCTGACTGACGGCAGGTTGCGAGAGATACAGTTCCTTCGCGGCCCGTGACAGGCTTCCCGCCTGCGCTGCATGATAGAACACGCGATACCGTTCCAAATTGACCGACACATTGATCACCCTTATGGCTCATATAATAAGAATCACATTTTATTATTCCTCGCAGTTCATTATACTTAATATCGGGCCAAGAAAGCGATTGGCGACGCATGAGACCCATCATTCCAACCCCCTCTCTCAGCACAAGCTCCGTTCCCATGCGGAAATGGGTATATGGGCCGTGTTTAGCATTTACTATGTCCTGGCGGATTTTTGGCGCCTGTTCGGCTTTTGTCCGTGCCCTCCATCTCCCCATCCCCATATCTTGCGAATATCTTCCCTTGATAAGAATTCTTTGGACCGAACTTTGCCCTTGCAGAACATCGTACTGAACCAACCAGGAGGAATGTGAGATGGCGACGGTTTACTTTTACGGGGCGGATAAGACGGACTTGTCGGGCGCCTTTTTTACCGCGATGGCGCTGGGCGTTCCAGCATCACAGATCACGGGTGATCTGAGCTTGGCAGAGACTTGGGTCTCCAATGCCAAACCCGTGATCGCGGTGGGCGGAGCAGCTCTCAACAACCTGCTCAGCAGCAACTCGTCTTGGGTCAGCTTTTGTAACTACAGTTCTTGGCAAACTTCGGCGTCTTACGGCCCTATCGATGGTTGCGGGGCGACGGGTTATGACTCGCTTCAGATCACGTACGCATTGGCGGACAACGCTTTGAACGGAACGTCCATATCAGGTATTCCGACACAATGCGAGTCTTGCCAGTAAGGGGGAAAGTCAGATGAGCAACCAATACGTCGATCTGCAAGAGTCCAATCTATTGACGGGAGGGTATCCGACCTCGCACGGGGTGATCAACAGCGCCAGTGTGAATGCGAATTACGGGTGGATGCAGTTGTTTGCCAACCTGTTCGGCTGCGCATATAATGTGAACCCGCGATACATATTGGCGATCGCCGCAATGGAATCGAACTACTCGTACGACGATCCGATGCAAGTAGGAAATAATGCCCCCTACATGACTAGTATGGACGAGGGAACCAACCTGCTCGTCAACTCAAAAATGGCGGCGTACAGTGACGTTCCGACGTTTCTGAGCGCCTACAACGGGAGTTGTTCCTACACTTTGCAGAATGGGCAGTTCATGCCGTACGGGGCGAGCGCCGCCTACCTCGCCCTTCAGCAGAACTTCTCCGGTTACATTTACACAAACTTTGTAGGCTACATGCCTACCCTGGAATCGGCGACATGCGTCACGCTCATCAACACGTGCTACCCCAACAGCGCCTGCACCCCATGTGGAGATGGATCAGACACGCTGTCCTACATCGGAACTGTGGTCTCGTGCTGAACAGTCAGGGAGGCTGTCGAGATAAGTGCTCGACAGCCTCCCTGACTTCATTTTGCGGCAGTAGCTGTTGGGATGGCCACCTGACTTCATCTTGCGGCAGAAGCCGCCGGGATGGCCAACTGTACATCAATCGGTTTCGCATTGCCAGAGGAGAATTCGAGTGTAAATTCTCCGCCTCCGCCGCCAACAAAACCTCCGTTCGGCACTTTGAAGGCGCCTGCGAAGTTGCCGTTTGACTGAATCGCAAACATTTGGGCGCGAATTAAATGGTGAATGTTAGGGGCGGCCCAAAACAATTGAACGGACAGGGACTTCTCGGTAGGCGCCGGATCATGCACCCGTCCTTCGATGGCAATCTTCCCGCCAGGCTTGAATTCATATTGGAAGGGATGGACTTTCGGATCAGGTTGAATAACCTCAATGACAGACTCAGTACGCAATGCCGGTCGGTGAGTTGCGCCTGGACTGACGGCCGACGTCTGCGATCCGCATCCTGTGAGCAATAATGAAACACCGATCATGGATGAAATCCAAAATCGCTTCATGTGCGATCCTCCTCATATCATGATAATGCCTTCTTTAGACGATGGATTCAAGGACACTGACGGTCGCGTCGACCACACGTCAGCCCATCCATGCCGAAATGGTTGGCGGACAATGCCGACAAAGTCTCTTGCGACTTCGTTGCCATTTCCGGCGCTGCAGGCGGCGGATCCGGTGCTGCGCGACGAGATGGGGTATGCTCCAGTACACTTTCGCATGGGCGCAACCGTGCCTATTTTGGGCATGTTGAAACAACGCTTCGGTGTAGAGGTCGTGCCGCTGGGCTTCTCTGGATTAAGCGACAACATCCATGCGCCTGACGAATTAGTTTCCCTCACTCTATATAACTTTGGCCCAAAAGTGTACGCCCGATTCTTTGAAGTATTGGCCCACTCAACATTTTGACTAACGGGAGCAGAGTGCAATAGCACAACTACCAAAATGTTCAAGCTGTGACACCATATCTATTGCACAATTGATTGAGACATTGACCACTCTTATGGCTCATATAATAAGAATCACATTTTCTTATTACTCGCAGTTCATTATACTTAATATCGGACCAAGAAAGCGATTGAGGGCGCAAGATTCGTCCACACTGCATAATCAGAGGAGGCAATACGCGATGACTGTCACGGCTGTTGTGGGAGCCAATTGGGGCGACGAGGGAAAAGGAAAGATCACCGACTACCTGGCCCGCGAAGCGGACTTTGTCGTCCGTTTTCAGGGCGGCAACAACGCAGGCCACACCATCATCAACGAGTATGGCAAGTTTGCGTTGCATCTGCTGCCGGCGGGGGTGTTCTATCCACACGTGCACAACGTAATCGGACCGGGCGTTGCGCTCAATATGACGGCGCTTTTGAAGGAATTGGCGGACGTGACGGAGCGCGGTCTCCCCGTTCCCAAACTTACCGTCTCCGAGCGCGCGCAGATCGTTTTGCCTGTGCACAACCTGCTGGACCGTTACGAAGAAGAGCGGCTCGGCGCGGAGCAATTCGGTTCCACACGCTCCGGCATCGCGCCGTTTTACGCCGATAAATATCTGAAAATCGGCGTCCAGGTTGCGGACTTGTTTGATCGGGATCGCCTGGCGCACCGCGTACAGCGATCGCTTGTCAACAAGAACGTCCTGATTGCTCACCTCTACAACCAATCCCCCGTGGACCCGGAAGAAGCGACGGAATCCCTGTGGCTTGAAGGCAGGCGACTGGAACCGTTTATTGGCGATACCACGCGCCTGTTGCAGGAGGGACTGGCGCAAGGTAAGCGCATCATTCTGGAAGGCCAGCTTGGGGCGTTGCGCGATCCGGATCACGGCATCTACCCATTTTCAACATCCTCTTCCACCCTGGCTGGTTTTGCAACCGTCGGAGCCGGCATTCCTCCCTATGCCATGACTCACATCGTCGCGGTTGTCAAAGCGTATTCGACCTGCGTGGGAGCAGGTCCGTTTGTCACAGAACTCTTTGGGGAGACCGCAGACGAATTGCGGGAACGCGGCGGAGACGCGGGAGAATACGGCGCCACCACAGGGCGGCCGCGGCGCGTTGGCTGGTTCGACGCCGTGGCCACACGCTACGGATGCCAGGTGCAGGGCGCAACGGAAGCGGCATTGACCAATTTGGATGTGCTTGGGCATTGGCGGGAGATTCCGCTCTGTGTCGGCTATGAAATAAACGGCGAGACAACCACTCAGTTCCCGGTCACGGGAAGACTGGAGCATGCGCAGCCAGTATTTGAAACGATGCCCGGCTGGCAAAGCGACATCTCGTCCATACGATCGTATGAACGGTTGCCCGAACAGGCCAGGCAGTACGTCGAACGCGTCGAACAGTTGATCGGAACGCCGATTCGCCTGCTCTCCGTGGGGCCGCGCCGCGAGGATATCATCGTGCGGAGTTGATCCGCATCCGGACGATGCTCCTTCGATGCGCCTTCGACGCTCCTTTTCCCTGTGATCACGCCGCCAAAAGTTTCGGATTCGCTTTTGGAGTACGACGCCGTATAGTAAAATGGATAAGGACAATGTTCATGACGCTCGGAACGAAGGGAACAGCGGATGAGCAAATTACTTCAGGCTGTCATTGGCATACTGATCGTGTTGGGAATACTGGTACTGTTCAATGTGATCATCCCCTCCAAACGCAAAGGAAAGACGAAAAATCAGCGCCGGAAGACGCTGCGCTGGGGATGGCTCGAGGTGGTTCTGGACATCATCTTAGCGTTTCTTCCTTTTTAGGAGTGATCGGGTTTGCATGTTCACGTAACAGCCCTGATTCACCAGTACGGTTATGTTGGCGTGTTCTTCATTCTCCTGCTGGAGATGATCGGGATTCCTTTTCCCGCTGAGACGACGCTGACCATCTCGGGCATTGAACTGTCCAACGGCGCATTTCAGCTGTTCCCTTTGCTCATTGCTGCGTTTCTAGGCAATATGCTGGGATCGGCGATTGCCTACTGGATCGGCCGGCTGCTCGGACGCCCTGTCATCATCCGGTTTGGGAAGTACATCGGCCTGACGGAGGAGCGGTTTGACAAGGCGGAAACGGCTTTTCGACGATACCAGATATGGGTCGTGCTGATCGGGAAATTCATCGCCGGCATCCGGGTGCTGGTTCCTTACGTTGCAGGAATCGAGCGCATGAAATTCGCGACGTTTGTTGTCTTGAATGCGATCAGCGCGCTGGCATGGGTGTTGACATTCACGCTATTGGGTCGGGTGATCGGCGTCGAATGGTCAAAATATCACGCGGTCCTGCACCAATACCTTGTGCCAGCCATCATAGTCACGGTCCTGCTGATCGGTCTTTACGCGGGATGGAAGTTGCGAAAGAAGAAAAGGCGCTGACCATCCGCCTGCGGGCTTTGTCGCCGTCGGCAACGCCGCAGAATCAACGTCCAGGAATGGCCGCCGGCGGCAGAGTCCTTGGCGAGGCTGTTTTGACAATGTCGCTGAGGGACGTGCTCTTTGGCAGTTCTTGGGCGACTCTTCCTCATCGCGGGTACATCAGAATCGGCAAGCCGCCTACGAACTGATTCAGCCAAGAGTGCTGCGACTGATCCGGATAAATATTGGACATGTCAAACGCCAGCGGCTGTGAGCGAAT
>JAKADD010000179.1 GCA_021820825.1 Bacillota bacterium | reverse complement strand
TGAAAAAGGCGCAAACACTCCGATTTCTCACCTACCTTGCGGCCTCTGCGGGAACTGTAATTGCGCTCGCCGGGTGCGGCAGCCTCGCCTCCGCGTCCCCGCAGAAAACCGCAACCGTAACCACGCACCCGAATACAATCAACCGCCAGATAGTCAGGCCGGAGTTCCATTCACAATCGTTGCCGCTCACTTTACAGGGATACCACAGCACGCCCGCCGGCGCAAATGCGCCCATCAAGCTGCAAAAAGCGTTTGCGACAACAGCCGATGCACTCACTGTGGGCGGTGTGCGTTATACAATCACCCTTGCTGCCGGCGCCCTTCTCATGTATGCGCCGACGCCCCGCGGCATCGTGTGGACGGTCGTGCCCGGCAGTGCGCAGAGCGCCTTAGACGCGGGCGGACTCTATGGCAAGATCTACCTGACTCCCTACGGCTCACTGTCACTCAGGGGCCGTTCCTTCCCACTTGAAACCGGTCAGGTCATCTATCAGGCGCCAGTCTATCGAGTAGGAAAAAAGCGCTATGCTGCGCGTCTGCAATTGTATCAGTTTGGAGAGGGCGCGCTATTTTCCCAGACCCAGCCTCTGTCCTCGGCGCCGCAGGAGATCCGTTACATCGCAGCGCCCTTTGCGGCCGTGCCTGTCACCCTCTATTCCGCAACCGTCAATTCAGGACCGCCCGCATTAATAGGACCTTTCGGAAACGGCGTGCTTTATTCGACTTCCTTGCCGGACAGAAACAACGCCCTGCGCATGATCGTTTACAACGATTTTTCGAACGGCCAAAAGGTTAAAATAATTCCTAAATATTCTCACTTCACTGCGTTTACCGAGAACGGAACGGCTTTTGTCATCGCAGGGCAGCAGACGTTTGCCATCACGCAAAACGGACGCCTCACAGTGAGCCGCACACCAGTCAACCCCGGTCTACAGAACGCGCAACGGTTCCTGCAGAGTACGTCTTTGCCCTATCTGTATCTGCCGGCTCTCGCCCGGACCCCAAACAGCGGACAGGCTGTTACAGGCACGCTGCAGACAACCGCCGCAGGACAGTACCGGATCACTCTGTACAACCAGGCTCACGCTACCCTCTGTCAAGCCACGGTGACAGCGCAAAAAGGACAGAATCCCGTTTCTGCAAGTGTTTCTGAGTCTACACGTCCAAACGGTCCTTTTGCATACACTCTCACCAATCACGGGAGTCCGCCAGCCGTTCCCGCATTCTTTGGCAAGAAACCGGCCAGACACGCGTTTATCCTGCAATCCACCGAAGGACCGCTCATTCAGTGGATCCAGTCGGGCAAACAGTCCAGCGGATCCCGGCTTTGGTATGCCTCTTTTTATTTGCAGTCGTGGCGCTATTCTATAGGGCCGTTCACCAGTTTATCCAACCACGCACAGACAGGGATGCTCTCGAAATTTATACGGCTCATGATTCGCACAGGCCCGCCCAGTTCTGGCAACGGCCAAGTTTATGTACAGATACAGCGCGCCGGCGCGACGTACACGTACAGCGCCAGTGAAGTGTCATTCTTCCCTTCCTCCAGGATCCACGTCAGCCTGTCGTCCCAAGGACTCAGCAGTCTGCGGCAGATATCCGGCTTTACGCTGCTGGCTCCCTGAAATCGCCGGCGCAGTTCGCGCTTCAGTCGCTTTCCTGCAGCAGATCCGTTTCCCCCCGCAAGAGCGCAATTTCGTGTTTATAGTGTCCACCCGGCGTTTCGAGAATCAGTGGAATGCCCTCCAGAGCCTCATGCCTCACGATCCGCCTGATGGCGTCCAGCCCAAGAGAACCGCGTCCGATGTTGGCATGACGGTCCTTGCCGGATCCGAAAGGCGTCTTTGAATCGTTGATATGGGCAACCTTCAGAAGTTCCAGTCCAATCACATCGTCAAACTGTTGCAAAAATCCCTCAAAGTTGTTGACAATATCGTAACCCGCACTGTAGTTGTGGCAGGTGTCGATACACACCGCCAACTTATCCCGATATTTGACCAAGGACATGATTTCCGCAATTTCCTCGAACCGGTTGCCGATTTTCGAACCATCGCCAGCCATTGTCTCCAGACAGACGAAGAGTTGCTCCTGCCCGTGAAGAATCGCGTTCAATCCTTCGGCAATCCTCTTGACGCCAGTCTGTACACCCGTTCCCACGTGGCTGCCAGGATGCATGACAATGTACCGAAAACCAAGGTATTCGACGCGTTTTATCTCCTCCGCAAGCAAATTCACACCGTACTCAAAGGTGTCATCTTTCTGGCTGGCCAGGTTCACCAGATACGATAGATGAACAACGGGGTCCGTCAATCCATGTTCATCCATGCTGCGCTGCGCTTCATCGCGGTTGAACTGCTCGATGGGCCGGGCAGGGCCGCCGCGGTTGCTGCGCGTATAAACCATATACGTATCCGCCGCATAGGAGACCGATTCTTCCACCGCCCGCAAAAGCCCTGTTTTGGCCACGGAAACATTGGCGCCGAGTTTCACAAAACATCACCATTCCCTTCCTGCTGTCATTCAGTCTACCACAATCGCACATGCAAAATAAGGGCGCCACCCTCTGCAAAAGAAGCGGCGCCCTTCACAACAGTGTTCAGTTTTTGCAGCGTTCCGTGCCTTTACACAGCTCTCCTAGATGTCAAAGTACATCTGGAACTCGTATGGATGGGGCCGGACGGCCAGTTGCCGCACTTCCGTTGTGCTCTTGAAGGAAATCCAGGCCTCAATGAAATCCTTGTCGAACACGCCGCCTTCCAGCAGGAACTCGTGATCTTCCTGAAGCGCAGCAAGAACTTCTTCCAGTGATCCGGGCACACTGCGAATGTCCGATTTCTCTTCGTCGGATAACTCATAAATGTTCTTGTCAACAGGACCATACCCGTGCTTCGTTGGATCGATTTCCTTGCGAATCCCGTCCAGACCGGCAAGCAGCATCGCCGCAAACGCCAGATAGGGATTCGCCGTTCCATCCGGCGTACGGAATTCCATGCGCGCCGATTTTGGCGACACAGCCGCAATCGGAACACGCACGGCGGCGCTGCGATTGCCCTTGGAGAACACCAGATTGACAGGCGCCTCAAATCCCGGCACAAGGCGTTTGAACGAGTTGGTGCTCGGTGTCGCAAACGCGAGCAGCGCTGGCGCATGATGCAAAATACCGCCAATATAATGCATCGCTGTCTTGCTCATGTTGCCGTAGGCGCCTTCTTCGAAAAACAGCGGCGTATCGCCGTTAAAAATGCTCTGGTGCACATGCATGCCGGAACCGTTGTCGCCATACACAGGCTTGGGCATAAAAGTCGCCACTTTGCCATACCGCCTCGCGACATTGCGCACGATGTACTTGTATAACAGGACGGTATCGGCAACGGTTGTCAGAGTGCTGAAGCGGAAATTAATCTCAGCCTGTCCGGCGGACGCCACTTCGTGGTGATGCCGTTCCACCCGGATTCCCGCGTTCATCAACTCCATTACAATCTCGGTCCGCAAGTCATGCTGGCTGTCCGTCGGTTGAACAGGGAAATAGCCGCCCTTGTTCTTCACCTTATAGCCAAGATTGGATCCTTCCTCATCCTTTCCTGTATTCCAGTTCGCTTCCTCTGAATCAACGTGATAAAAGGCCCCGCTCTGTGCAGAGGAAAAGCGCACATCGTCAAACACAAAAAATTCCAACTCAGGTCCAAAATAGGCTGCTGTACCAATGCCTGTCTGCAACAAAAACGCTTCTGCTTTTTGAGCAATATACCGCGGATCGCGATTGTATCGCGTGCCGTCTGGTTCGTGTACGTCACAAATCAGATCGAGTGTCGGCACGGCAGTGAACGCATCGACGTACGCCGTAGAAAGATCGGGTCGCATCACCATGTCACTCTCTTCAATGCCTCGAAATCCCTGGATACTCGACCCGTCAAAGGCAATGCCATTCACCAGATTGTCTTCTTCAATTTCAACGGCAGGTATCGTTACATGATGCTGCCTTCCTGGCATGTCAACAATGCGAAAATCAACCATTTGAATATTTTTCTCTTTGATGAGAGCTAAAATGTCCGACGGCGTCAATCTACCATCTCCCAATTGTAAAATGGACCTATCACAATCAGTATACGACAGCAACGACACAAACGTCAATCCAGAGTGTGAGAATACCTCACGCAGATCGACATAAAATCAGTCGAACCGGAGCGTGCGCCTCCGCAGCGATATGCTAAGGACAATTCCAATGCTAAGAAAGTTAACAACCAGAGAAGAACCACCGTAACTGACAAACGGCAACGTAATGCCAGTCGCAGGACTGATGGCCAGATTCATACCGATGTTCTCAAAGATCTGAAATGCAAAGAGACCCACTGATCCTGCCACAAGGTACGCGCCAAAATCGTCCAGAGCCGAAGTGGCAACTTTGACCATCCGGTATAGCATAACCAGAAAAAGCATGATCAAAACACTGGATCCGATAAAACCCAACTGTTCTGCGATCGCAGAAAATATGAAGTCCGTCCATTGAGCGGGAATCCAGCTTCCATTCGTCTGCGTGCCATGCAGCAACCCGGATCCGAAGACCCCTCCCGACCCTACTGCAATCTCCGCTTCCAGCACCTGATAGCCAGCGCCTGTCGGATTCGAACCCGGTTGGATAAAAGTGATCAGACGTTTAGCCTGATACGAATGTATGATATGTTGATGCCTGAGCAAACTGACGGTTTCATGGGAAAACGGTCCAATCGCAAGAGCAAACACTACCAACAACGCGGCTGACCCAGCAATCATGGAGCGCAGATGCTTTTTCTGCACGTATACGAGCAGCATCGCATACAGGATTGCCAGCATGACGAGCGCCTGGCCCAAAGCCGGTTCCTTCAGAGTCAGCACGAAGGGCACGGCAAACACGCCCAGAATAGGCAACAGACCTTTGAATGAGTAGTCCGGATACTCCTTTTCATTCATTTTCGCCATGTAATCAGCCGTCCATATGATCAACGCCAGTTTCATGAGCTCAGACGGCTGAAAACTCAGCCCGGCGGGCAGCGAGATCCAACTGTGCGCGCCATTGACCGTATGGAACGCAAAGACCGCCACAAGGAAGAACAGGCACACACCGTAAATCCACCAACGCCATTTTGACAATGTTTTGTAATCAATCATCATCATCGCAAACATGACTGTGTAACCCAAAATCTCCCACACAACCTGGCGGAGAAGAATGTGCGGCGGGATGCCCAGGAACGCGTTTCCTATGGCGGGATTGGCTTTTCCGTATGTAGATGTATATATCGCGATGCAGCTAAAAACGGAGATGAAAATCATGACAAAAATCAGCGGATACTCCAGATCGCGGATATTGCGTTTCACTATTGATTCCATACCACTGCCTCCAAGCAAAAATGATCTGTAGAACATCATCTCACGAGCGGCCCATTTGCGCAACGTCTCATGATCGATATCGGCGTTTCCATGATTTCCATCCGATCAGTGAGCACAGCATCAGAAACAGACTGACGCCAAGCAGAAAGAGTACGACAGGCATCGGCAGGTTGTCTGCCACAAGAGCGATCTGCGGCCCCGCAAAGCGCCCCAGAGTGATGAACACCGTTACCCACACGCACACTCCTGCGTAAGCGGCGAGCGCAAACCGGGGAAACGACATCCCGCCCAAACCGGCCACGATCGCCGTCAGGTGGCGAATACCCGGAATAAAAAATCCGCCAAACAGGGTGAGCGTTCCATACCGCGCCAGATATGTTTCGACGCGGCCCAGCGTCCTGTCTGTAATATGAAAAAAACGTCCGAAACGAAGCACCAGCGGCCGAC
>JAKADD010000178.1 GCA_021820825.1 Bacillota bacterium | reverse complement strand
CGACTGGATATACGCCCATCCCTGCGAACCCTTTACACACGTTTCTCCGTGACTCACCGGCGAATTCTTGTCCCCAATCACCCGCACGATCTGCCCGTTCTCCACGGTAATCTCGATCCCGCAGCCGGTGCCGCAAAAACTGCAGACCGTGGAGACGGTTTCCCGGTTGTCCAGCACAGTCGACATTCTGGTCTCCGCCCTTCGCCATCCACATTTTAAAACTGTCTGGACTGGCTTGGATATTTTATTTAGATGCTATACTTATTAGCGTATCACAGTTTGACTGTCAATGATT
Organism: Bacillota bacterium; assembly: GCA_021820825.1. The sequence goes on along the minus strand of JAKADD010000178.1, from coordinate 5,526 downwards.
CAAAATGAGGAGGAAAAGTGTTGGAGATTGCGCACGGCGTTCATCTCCTGGAGGAGACCAAGGGCAGCTACGTCTATCTTGTATTGGGTTCTGAACCCATACTCGTCGACACGTTTTTCCCCGGAAAAAGTGAGCGGGTCATTGCCGGGCTTGAACGACTGGGCATGCGGCCGCAGGACATCGCGCACATCCTGCTCACTCACAGCGACGTGGACCACATTGGCAACGCAAAGCGTCTGCAGCAACTGTCAGGCGCAAAACTGTGGGCTCCCCGCGGCGAATTGCCGCTCATCCAGGGCGCACAAAAAGATGCGGGGATGCGTCGGCTCATCAAAGCCATGATCAGGGTGGAGGCGCCGGTCATCGATGCTGTTTACGAACCCGGCCAGCGGATCGGCGACCTGGAAGTGATCCCGTCGCCTGGCCATACGCGTGACCATGTGTCTCTGCTCTATGGCGACGTCCTGCTGGCCGGAGATCTTGTGACAACCCGCAAAGGCAGGCTGAGGCCATCTCCAGGTCTCTTGACCTGGAATAAAGAGGCATTGCGCAAATCGTTCCACAGCGTAGGAGCGTTTCCCTTTGCCTGGGTCTGCCCTGCGCATGGCGAACCCGTTCAGCGCGGCGCTCTCTGGGAAGATCTTCTATACTGAACCAGTGCGTCTGGCGCCATGGATGTCTTCCCCACAATGTGCTATGTTGAGATGACAGTTCCAGAAAGGAGTTTCAGCATGATTCAGCAAGCGCGTCAACACGCAGATCACGGCCCGGAAGACGATCATTCTGGCCACCATCATCACGGCGGAGTCTTTCACACGCACGCGCCCGTCGATAAAATGAAACAGGCGTTCGCACTCACCTGCGTTGTGCTCTTTGTCGAGGCAATCGGAGGGATGCTGTCGCACAGTCTGGCGCTGCTGTCTGACGCGGGTCATGTCCTGACCGATCTGGCCGCAATCGGGTTGTCGTGGTATGCAATGGTCCAGGCGCAAAAGCCCCCCAACGACACCATGACTTACGGATACCATCGAACGGGCATCCTCGCAGCGCTCAGCAATGGCGTCGGGCTGATTGTAATCGCCATCGTGATTACCTGGCAGGCGTATGGCAGGTTCCAGCACAGCGAGCCCATAGACAGCACATGGATGTTCATCAGCGCCGGCGTGGGCCTGCTGATCAACCTGTACCTGGGTCTGGGTTTACGGTCTGAAAATAATATCAACGTACGCAGCGCTGTACTGCACATGCTGGGAGATGCGGCCGCCTCCGCAGCCGTCATAGTAGCCGCGATTGTCATCGCTGCGACACGCTTCTATATGATCGATCCCATTTTAAGTGTTCTGATCGCCCTGCTGATCGCGTTTGGAGCTTGGCGAATCGTACAGCAGTCGGTCGGCATTCTCATGGAGGGAACGCCCAAAGGCATTGATCTTCAGGAAGTGGCAGAGACGATTCGATCCACTCCCGGTGTTCACGATGTCCATGATCTGCACATCTGGAGCATCACGAGTGGTCGCAATGCGCTCTCCTGCCATGTGGTCATCGACGGCGAACAGACGATTCGGCACAGTCAGGCTGTCCTGCGTGAAATGGAGCACCGGTTGGTGCACCTCGGCATCGGTCATGTAACCGTCCAGGTAGAGGATGCAGAGCATCCGCATGGCGGTTCGATCCTCTGTTGCGATGATCCAGCGCCGGAACACAGAGACACTGCAAAATAACACGCCTCTGGCAAAGACTCCGTTTAGAGGGGGATGCGGATCAGAGCCACACGGCCAGACCCCGCGAGCAGTATCTCTTCTCCCGGTTCGAACAGCCATGTGTCGTAGGATTGCGAATTCCGCGCCAAATCGCGAGGCTTGACGTTCCCATCCAGGGCTATGACACAGAACACGGCGGACAAGTCCCGTCGCCAATCAGCGCTCTGCCAGTGGTCCCTCACGGTGAGCGTAGCAAAGCCGAAGAAAGGATTGTCGTCATAGACGGTCATGGCGTCATCGTTACGCCGGTCTCTGAGGATTGCTCCATAATCCATCCCGGAACCGGCGGCGAAAAATCCGCCCGTTTGGGGATGCAACGCTGGCACCCCCGGCTGTGGAAACGCCGTTACGGCGATGCCCTCTTCGATATGCAATGCCCGCGGTTTGCCATTTTCCAACCTGCCATAATCGTACAGCCGATACGTCGTATCCGACGCCTGCTGCACTTCAAGAGCCACGATGCCCGCACCCAGGGCGTGCACAGTGCCAGGCGGCACCGGGAAGTAGTCGCCCGGTTTTACATCGACATAGCGCAGGTATTCGTCCAGGCGGCCTTCCAGCAGAACCCGTCTGAGTTCCTCTGGCGAATCGAGACTATGCCCATAGCAGATGCGGGATCCCGGTTGCGCCTGCAGGATCAGCCAGCCCTCAGTCTTGCCCAGATCGCCAACGGCCCTTGCCTGATCGTCATTTGGATGCACCTGGACTGACAGGTCCGCATTGGCATGCAACAGTTTGATCAGCACGGGGAACCAGCGATCGCTGCGCGACACGGTCGGGAGGGGTCGGTCCTGCTCGTCGCGCGTCTCTCCCGACGGATGTCCGGACAGTAGCCACGCCTCGCCAAGCGCAATTCCGGCTGGCGCTGCGGCAAAATGCTCACTGATATACGAACCGCCCCATACACGCGGTTTAAAAACAGGGTGGATTGTTCTCACAAGCGCATCTCTTCTCCTTCGTTGCAGCGCCAACCGCCTATTTCCTGATCCAGCGGACCATTCGTGGACTTCCTCAGATCGCCAGAGCGGCGCAATATTCGACAATGTCGGTCCAGTCCATGAACCGCCGTGCAATATCTTCCTCAACCAGCTCCGGGCCGCGCTGAATCTCGATGAACTGCAGCTTGTCAAGCGCCCGAATCGCATGCCACTGATCAGGAAACACCCGCACCACATCGCCCGGCGCCACACGAATAATTCGCGTATCGAGCACGAGCTCGCCCGCGCCCTGAATAATCGTCCAGATCTCCGTACGCTGCATGTGTTTATGATAACTGATATTACATCCTGGTATCAGTTCGATCATCTTTGTGATCGCTTCGATTCCGTCTGCCATCTTCATGTAGTCCAGCACACGGTAGGAACCCCAACGCCGCTCTTCATACATGGGCCTGCCGCTGAACGATTCGACAATTCCCTTGACAGCGCTGCTGTGTTCTTTGTTCGCCACCAGAATTCCATCCGGGGTTGCCACCACAACGGCGCCGTTCATGCCCATGGCAACCAGCGGGATGCCGAGTTCATTGACGATATGCGTGCCTTCGCACTGCACCGCAACTCCCTGACCGATAAACTCATCGGTCATTTCTTCAGTCAGGGCATTCCAGGTGCCAAGATCCTTCCAGGTGCCCTCATACGCTTTCACGATAACTGATTCAGCTTTCTCCACCACTTCATAATCGAAACTGCGTTTGGGCAGTTCCGTAAAGTGATCGACAAGTTCCGCATGCGACGAACCAAAAGCATAGGCCCGCAGCAACTCCCTCAGATACCCCAGACGAAAACAGAACACGCCGCAGTTCCACAGGGCGCCCTGAGCGATCAATTCTTCCGCCTGTTTGCGCGGGGGTTTTTCGACGAAACAGGTCACCTTCGCATATTCGCCCTGTCTCCCGTTCCCACCTGTCTGCACATCCGTCACACTAATGTAACCAAACTTACTGGTCGGTTCTGTCGGTCTCACTCCGAGCAGCGCCAGATCGGCGCCAGAGGCCTGCAAATCGTGCTCCAGACTTATGACGGCGGAAAAAAACGCGTCGTCCACATAGGGATCCACTGGCAGCACCGCGACGATTTCGTCAGGAGACACCCCTTCAATATCGATCAGATGCATGACGGCCACCGCAATAGCCGCAAACGTGTCGCGCCGTTCCGGTTCCACGATGACGGGTGCATTTCCCACCTGGGACACGATCATTTCAATCTGAGCCTTGGAAGCGCAAATATAGGCATGCTCCGCCAGGGAAGTCTTCTCAAGCTGCGCCCATACGCGTTGCAACATTGAAACGGCCTGACCGTGGTCGTCCGTCAGCACCTTCAGAAACTGTTTCGATCGACTGTCATTGGACATGGGCCAGAGTCGTTTGCCCGAACCACCCGATAAAAGAACCAGTTTCACGCCAGCACCTCCACCCACAAACACTGCTTGAGAACGCTGCAGTTATACCAGATTCATTGACTCCCCTCAATTATACAGTAATCTAGCCCTGAAAATCGCCGCAGGCGCATTTTCGACCCAATTGTTGGTGCTGCGCAGCAGCATGGGGGTCTATTCCGGAAAACGCGCCTGCCCAGCCGGGATCGTATACTGTTCCGAGGCGAGTTCGGCGCAGCCGTGTCTGAGCAGCGGAACAGTATACGATCCCGGCTGGGCGAGTTTTTCCCCTTATATAAATACGTTCATAGACTCGCTCAGAGCTGCTCGCCAGTCACGCAGGATTGGCAGCCCCTGCACCCGCAGGGCAAGGGGTTCCAGCACGGAGTACTCGGGCCGTCTGGCAGGTCGTGGATACTCACTGGCGGGGATCGCTCTGACGGTCACCCTGTCTGCGAAACCGGCTTCCTGGAAAATGGCGGAGGCAAAATCGTGCCATGAACATGCTCCGGAACCGGCCATGTGATAGGTGCCAAAGGTATCCAATCCTTGCGAATTCGCCAACAGCAAGTTCCAAATACCCTCTGCAAGATCGCGGGACCAGGTCGGACATCCGATCTGGTCCGATACCACAGCCACTTCAGCAAACCCATCCGGACGCTCGCCCATTTGCCGACGGGCGAGGCGCATCATCGTCTTTACAAAGTTGCCGCCGCCTGGCGCGATGTTCTCACCGTACACCCAGGATGTGCGCACGATAAAATGTCGCGGCGAGTGCCGCCGCACAAATTCTTCTCCAGCCCATTTGGATCTGCCGTATTCGTTGATGGGGTTCACAACGTCAAACTCTGTATAGGGTGTCCGTTTCTTGCCGTCAAACACATAATCGGTGCTGACATACACGAGAGTGATTCCCAGACTGCCGCATATCTGCGCGAGGTGTTGCGCGCCAAACGCATTGACCGCATAAGCGTCCAGACGACCCTCACCCTCCGCCAGATCGACCTTTGTATACGCACCAGCATGGATCACGGCGGTGGGCCGCACAGTCTCCAGCACGCTCCTGACATCCCGTGCACGGCGAACATCCAGGGCCGCGCGGTCAAGCGCGATCACCTCCAGCTTCTCCGCCATGGGCGATCGTTTTGCCGTTTGCACCAGGTCATGGCCCAACTGTCCGGTAATCCCCGTCACCGCAACACGCATCTGTCACACACATCCCGTTCCTGTTGATCCTATTACTTTAGCACATTCACAGCGACGGGCGAGTACATCGCTGCTGCCCTACAGACCGCCGTTGCCGCCATAGATCCGGATGAGCCAGGCCGTAAGCGCCTCCAGCCTGCCCGTCAACAGCAGAACGCCCATCAGAACGAGTACGGCGCCACCGGCG
>JAKADD010000177.1 GCA_021820825.1 Bacillota bacterium | reverse complement strand
CAACATGAGCATTCTAAAGCAAGAATTGGAACATAGCAGCAATGACCCGGCGCTGCTGTACTACATGGGAAACGAACTGTTGCGGGCGAATCGTTTGCGGGAGGCCCTGTCCTATTTCGCTCAGGCGGCGCAGGAGTTGACCCTGCCGTCCGGTTCCACCTGCTGGCTTCCCGAGTTGCCCGCAAAACATGCGTTTTGCCTGTGGCACACAGGAGATCCTCAAGCGGCGCTGGCTGTGTTGGAGAAAGCCTTGAAAAAGACTCCGGAATACACCGACTTACGACTGCAGATGGGGAGCATTTTGCTGGAACAACGCGCGTTCGATAAAGCCCAGCAAGCGTTCACTGCATGCCTGGAGTTCGGTGAGACACCAGCGCATTTCCCGTCACAAGTGGGAAGCGGAACGTTTGTGCCCTCGTTCTTCCTGGGCATGATCGGGCTCGAAGAACGCAATCTAGACGTCGCCATAAGGCATTTTCGGCATAGTATGGGGATGAATCCGGATTACAAGCCGGCTGTGGCGCAACTGTGCCTGTGCCACTGGCTCCGGCGCGATTACGCGGCGACTCGCCAACTGCTCGCCGAGGTGGAGTCTGCAGCCGCCGATCCAGCATGGATTCGCTTCCTCAGCCATCTGAATGAGGCTCTGAGGACCAATACAATGACCGCCAACCTCTATGAGGAACGCCATCGCCCAACCCTTTTTAACTGTTTGGCCGCTCTTGCCGGTTTCGGTCACCAGAGCGAGGTCGCACAAATGGTGCTGCAGCTTCCCGATCGCATGGCTGAACATGTTCGTCAAGAAGCGTGGAGTTACGAACGAGTGGCTGAATTCTGGCTCAACGCGCTACGCTGTTTGCAGGAGGTTTGACGATGAGCTTGCTGTCCGCCTGTTTGATCGTCCGGGACGAATCGGAATTCCTGGCCAAATGTCTTGTCAGCGTGCGCCGTTTGACTGCCGACATCGTCGTCGTGGACACCGGATCCCGTGACCACACCCCTGCCATCGCAAGGGAATTCGGTTGCCGAGTCTATTCTCTCCCTTGGCGAAATGATTTCAGCGCGGCCCGCAACTATGCACTGAGCCACGCCCACGGCGATTGGACACTCTGTCTGGACGCGGACGAACAGATTCGCCTGCTGTGCACTCGCGAAGAATTCGCGGCACTCCTCATGACCACGCCTGCCCAGGCTCTGAAAGCCGTCATCCGCAGTTATGTCGGCTCTGTCGCGAACCCGGCTGCGGTGATTCACGACGCCCGCATCGTCCTGTTTCGAACGGACCCTGCGATCCGCTTCACACGCCGCGTGCACGAAGATATCACAGAAAGCCTTGCGCGCCGCTACGGCCAGGATTTGAATATCGCCGGCGCGCCCTTGGAAATTGAGCATTTCGGATATCTGGACGCTGTCGTACTGAAGCGCGAAAAACGACAGCGAAACATCGATCTGTTGCAGTTGGATGTCCAGGAGAACGGTCCAACACCCTGGAGCGATTATTGTTTAGGCACGGAATGGCTCGGTTGTGAGCGGTGGAGCGACGCCGCGCTGTTATTCGAACGTGTCGTGAATTCCGCACTTGCCGCGCCGTTTTGGGAACTGGCCGCATATTCGCTCGCCTTTTGTCACTTGCGATTGTGCCAATTCAACGACTGCGCGCGCGTATGCGAACTCGCGTTACAGCGAGACAGTGCAGACCTTGCGAGTCAATTCGTCCTATTGCGGGCAACAGCGACTTGGCAAAACAAGCGCGATCTCGCCGACGTACTGAGCAGCCTACAGAACAGATCCGAACTGGCGCGTGAAGACTATGAGGCGTGCTCCCGGCAGTATTTCGCGTTGTTCCGGCAACTGTGGCCGCAAATAGGCACGGACAGGCGAGAAAGCGGGGCGCCATCATGACGCTCGCAGGCATGCAGGAGTTACTGTTTATCCGGTTGCAAACGAGCCTGCTCTGTCGGACGGTGCAACATGAGGCCGACAAGACCGCGCTCATTGACTGGTTGTTTGAAATTGATCGAAGCATTCCAGTTCCGTTTTACATTGTGCACGAATGGTGTTGTTCGCTGGAGCAACCACTGCGCTGCGTGGAAGAAATTCAGATTGTTGATCCGGACGGTGATGTAGAAGCGCATCTCCGCATGTCTCCTTTTCTGGTCGGACACCGCTTCTGGGATACCATCCGAAATTACTGGGAAATATCGAATTTCGTTCCGGGCAAAACCGGAACGTATGAAATCCGTACCGCTCTCATCGACGCCGACACCGACAATTTCCTATTTCAGCAGATTGACCCGTTGCGTGTCGTCTAGACCGCTCTGCATCACATTCAAACTGGAGGAACGAGACATGAAGTCTGAGAGCGTCGCTGTGTTGCAACCGTTGACCAGCATCATCATTCCCACTTACAATCAGTGGATCTATACCCGCCAGTGCATCGAGAGCATCCACCGTTTCACAACCTGTCCTTATGAACTCATCGTCGTCGACAACGGATCCAGCGACGAAACGGTTGCCGAACTGCGCGCTTATAAAGAAGTGATACTCATTGAAAATCCAGCGAACTTCGGATTCCCCAAGGCGTGCAATCAGGGGATGGAAGCGGCGCGGGGAGAGCAGTTCGTCATCCTGAACAATGACGTGGTCGTCACCCACAACTGGCTCGACAATCTCTTGAATTGTTTACACAGCGATCCCAGTCACGGGGCGGTGGGGCCAGTTTCGAATTACGTTTCCGGCGTTCAATTCTATTCCGGCTCCTATACATCAATGGAGGAAATGCAGCAATTTTCGCTCGAACATAACAAGCCGAATCCATCCAAATGGTTCTACACTTTACGGCTTGTTGGGTTCTGCCTTGTGATCCGCAGGAGCGTCTATGAGATGCTCGGTGGATTTGATGAAGATTTTGGTCAGGGTAATTTCGAGGATGACGATTACTGTCTGCGCATTCGGCGCTCTGGGCGCCGTCTGGTTGTCGCGGCTGATACGTTTGTCCATCACTACGGCAGCGTCAGTCAGCGTGTCAATCCGAACTATGGCGACTTGCTGCAGTCCAATCTGCAGCGCTTTTTCTCAAAATGGGGCATCAACCCTCAGTACAGTCTGTGGACGCGGGAAGATCTTGCGGAACTGGTTCCGCAAGATGCGACTCGCGTGCTGGATGTCGGGTGTGCCTGCGGTGGGCTGGGCCTGACGTTAAAGAACCGCGGCGTCGGCTATGTGGCGGGGATCGAATACAATGAACGCGCGGCCATTGACGCGCGCACTGTGCTTGATGAGGTGTGGATTGGAGACGCGGCCACGATTCATCTGCCTCATCCACCGGGTTCGTTTGACGCGCTGGTCTTTGCCGATGTCCTTGAGCATCTGACGGATCCAATCGCAGCGCTGCGCAATTTGACCTCCTATTTGAAACCGGAGGGCTATGTCGTCGCATCGATTCCGAACGTCGGCCATGCCAGCGTTCTCAAAGGACTTCTGGAAGGATCCTGGACCTATCAGGAATCTGGCATTCTGGATAAGACTCATTTGCGTTTTTTCACGCTATTGGAGATCGCCCGTCTGTTTGAACAAGTGGGATTGCAGATCGAATTCATCGGAATGGTTCAGGACGCACCCCCAGACTTGGACGCGTTTTGCATGGAGTTGGAACAGCTTGCCGCGAAACTGCAACTCCCGTCGTTTGGCCCAGGTTTCCGCGACCGTTGCAACACCGTACAATACTATGTCCGCGCCGTAAAGGTCTCCTGAGTGATCGCCGTCGCTGCATATTGGCTTTGTGCAGATGGAGACCCCCGATCTGGAGACCCCCACCCACAATGCACAGCATGAAACTGACGGCATGCCTAGTGTTTCACTTCGGCTGACTACTCGGCCCGTTCCGGATTTTGCTCTTGACTTAATCCTATATCAAGAGGTAGAGTGATAACGAAGGAACATGTGTATCGGTTTCGTGAACTGGTTTTCATCGTGACTCTACCAAATTACGCAAACGAGGCGGCGTTCATGCAGTATAAGCAGGACAAACCGACGATCAGTCAAGTTGCGAAACTGGCCGATGTGTCAAAAACAACGGTTTCTCGTTATCTGAATGGTCGCTACGAGTTTATGTCGGAACTAACTCGAAAGCGCATTCAAGAAGTCGTTGAGGAACTGGAGTATCGTCCAAACAATCTGGCTCGTAGTCTGAAATCAAACCATAGCGGCTTAATAGGCGTGGTTGTCGCAGACATCAGCAGCCCGTTTTCTTCCATTCTCGTCAAGGGGATTGGCGACCAGTGTACGAAGAGTGGTTACCACACAATCATCGCGAACACGGACAATGACCCCGCAAGGGAAAAAGAGTATATTGAGGCTCTTATTGACAATCGCGTGGAAGGACTCATTTTGAATATCACCGGCGGCAACAATGATTTCATTCTTGAACTGGGCGGTCAGGGAATTCCCATTGTTTTAGCAGACCGGGCGATGCTTGAAATTCACTTTGACACCGTTACCAGCAATAACTATCAGATGACCTATCAAACCATCGAGTACCTCGTTCGTTCAGGGTTTCGGGAAATTGGCTTCTTTACGGAAGAAATCGGCGTGATCAGTTCGCGGCGAACTCGCAGGCAAGCCTTTCTGGATGCATGTGAGCATCATTTTAGGCGCAACAGCGAGGACTGGATTCGAATTGTGAATCCGGCTGACCAGGGAGAAGTGCAGACTTCGCTGCTTGACTTCCTTGCCATTGGGGCAGGACCTCGCGCTGTTTTTGCCGTCAATGGAGTGACCATGCTCAGTGTGGCCCAAGCCATTACCAGCTTGAGTTTGGCTATGCCGCGGGATCTTGGTTTATGCGGGTATGATGACTGGGGTTGGGCTTCCTTGGTGCCACCGGGGATCACGGTGATTTCGCAACCGTCATACCAAGTGGGGATAGAATCTGCGAAAAGGTTGATTGGGCGAATCCAACAGAAACGAAATGCGAAGCCGAAACGGATTGAGCTACCCTCGTCTTTGGTCATACGAGGTTCAACGAGGTTGTAATTTTTTTGTGAAGTGAACCGGTACACTAAATCGATTCACTACAAATGGAGGAAATGCAAAGTGAGTAAAGTGACCGTCAAACAACAAATCCAGGACAAAGTCATGGCGATAATTCGCGCTGACGAACGTGATTTCGCGGTGGAGTTGTGTCAAACGGTATTGGCTGCGGGGGTGCATACCATCGAAGTCACATTTACCGTGCCGGATGCCGCGAATGTTATTGCTCACATTAAGGAACATGCACCAAACGCAGTGGTGGGTGCGGGTACTGTGCTTAGCGCAAACCAAGCTGCAGAGGCTAGCCGGGCTGGCGCGGACTTTATCGTGGCGCCATGCGTTGTAGAAGAAGTCGCTTCGTTCTGTAGGGAAGTGGACATCTTTTGTGTGCTTGGAGCAATGACCCCTACGGAGGCTTTTCAAGCTTATCAGTCGGGGAGCGATGCGGTGAAACTGTTTCCAGGGGATCAGCTTGATCCAAAGTTTATCCGTGCCATAAAGGAGCCATTTCCCTTTATGGATTTCATCCCGACAGGAGGGATAGGTCCGGATAACGCGCGAACATGGTTCGAACACGGCGCGTGGTCGGTTGGGGTCGGGGGTTATCTGACCAAAGGGGTTCAGAAAACCAATCTCGCTGTTGTTGGGAACCGATGTAGGTTGCTTCTGGAATCGCTACACACTCCCTGACGAGCTTTGTATTTTGTCACAGCAAGGCTGTATGGACGGTTAGGGGGGCGCAGGTGGAAACCGAGAAATTGGTTGTGAATACTTTAGTGTTTTTGCGCGAT